>CANQZP010000061.1 GCA_947628395.1 uncultured Clostridia bacterium | reverse complement strand
AAAAAATATCATTTGATTATGCTATGGATTTGAATATAATTAAATAAATAATCAAAAGCAAAATATTTTAGTTTTTTACTAAATATTTTGCTTTTTTTAAAGAAGAAAAAGGTTTTAAGACATAACTTCAATAATGCTATATATATGGTATTTGTAATAGTAATGTTTATTCTGATATATAAAGTTAAAAACGTAACAAGGCAAAATATAAATTTATATAAATGGACAAATGTTGCAAAAGAATTAATGATATATTAATGAAAAATTTAATATAGAAATATTATTGAAAGATGTGGTGAAAATGAAAGAAGAAGAAAAATTTGAAAAAAAAGAAAATGAAGATAATGTAAAAGAAATTTTAGATATAGTTAAAGGCAAGTATAATCAATATTATGAAAGAACACAGAGTATTGATAATAAAAATGGTTTTTTCATAGCTTTTCATGGAGCAGTTCTTTTATTACTAGTAAATCCGGATAAAATAAATGGTATGTTAAATATACAATATCAAAATATAGAACAAATATTAAAATATGAAATGTTAGTGTTATTAGGAATAGGTATACTAGTTTTAGCAGTAATATCGATTTGTTTATTTATATGTAGTTTAAAATCTAGAAATATTAAATATATACCTAACAGCATATGTGAAGAAAGATATTTAAAATCTCCAACTATAGATTTAAATAAAAGGTTTTTGGAAGCATATAAAAAAATAGAGGAACATAACGAAAGTATAATTGATAAAAAACATACATTATTTAATTATGGTGCAACAATAACATTAATTGAAGTTGTACTTATAGGAATAAATTTAATTATACAAATATTATAAGGAGGTGAAAAAGTATGATATATGAAGAAAATAAATCAAATAATGAAAATGATAATGATTGCCCACCAATAGGAATTAATAAGCATCAAAATAGTTATAGACCTAAAAATATAGAAAAGTGAGGAAATAAGGTTAATTTACCTTGATTCGTGCAATAATTGCGAAGCAATTTTGCACATCGGGGCATCGAAATCTTTGATTTCGTTAATGCCCAATTTTCTTATTTTCATCATCAGTATAGGCTAATCCAGTAGATTCTCTAAATTCTAACCAGTCTTTTAAAATATCATTATTAACATTTCTAAAATTATTCATATAAAATAACCTCCAAATTAAAGTTTAAAATTACCAAACATTCGTGTATTTTTAGTTGGGAAAAATTTGGGAAACAAACTCTCAAAAATCAACCTAAAAAGACACAAATGTTCTGTAAGGCAAAATACCCGAAGGTATATAAATACCAGCTAAAACCCTAATTATCACTGAATTACAAAAATCGGTCAAACTCGCCTCATAACCCGAAGGTATATTTAAAATAAAAAAAACAACCATATCATGAAATTTTCATGATATGGTTGTTTTTTTATTATTTCAGTATTGGACCGCCAGTTTCAAGTATGCTATTGTCTTCTGGAAATTTATTACGGAAGTTATTTATCAGCTTTTGCGCTAATTTATCACATGCATTCTCATAGTCATTAAGGTTTTTCCAAACTCTGCTAGGAATATAAGAATCTCCGATGTTTGGAATATGAACCTTGAATGTTGAATCTTGAAGTGTAGGATATTTTAAAATGCTTTTATCAGCTATTTTGGAAATGATTTCTCTTGTGAATTTAAGAGATATTCTTTCTCCACTATCTCCAATCCAACCAGTGTTTACAAGAAATACTGGTATGTTGTGCTTTTCAATCTTTTCCATAAACATATTGGCGTATACTTTTGCTTTAAGTGGCATGAAAGGTTCGCCAAATAATGATGAAAAAGTTGTTGTAGGCTCTATAACATCCACTTCTGTACCAGGCATTTTAGATGTGTATCCTGACATAAAGTAGAATGCAGCTGTTTTTGGATCTAGCATACTTACAGGTGGAAGTACACCAAAAGCATCTGCTGTTAAGAAAATAACTGCTGATGGTATATTTCCAAGACCGCTTTTTACTGAATTCGGAATTTTTGAGATATTATATGCAGAACGAGTATTTTCGGTAATACTGTTATCATCAAAATTTATATCTCTGGTTTCCGGATAGAACCGAGCATTTTCAATAATACTACAAAATCTGTTGGTAGCATTATATATTTCAGGCTCACTTCTACGATTTAAACCTATACACTTTGCATAGCATCCGCCTTCAATATTGAATATATTATCAGAAGACCAACCATGCTCATCATCACCAATAAGTAATCTGTCAGGTGAAGCAGAAAGTGTCGTTTTTCCAGTCCCTGATAATCCCAAAAACAGTAATGTTTCTTTGGTCTTTGTATGTGCATTAGCAGAGCAATGAAGTGGCAAAACTCCTTCTTTTGGAAGCAGATAGTTCATTATTGTAAATACAGATTTCTTGATTTCACCACAATATTCTGTACCTGCGATTATAGCAAGCTTAGCTTTGAAATTTATTGCTATAACAGCATCACTATATGTGTGATCTATATCTGGATTACACTTGAATCCCGATACTACCAATATATTAAAATCAGTATTTTTTTCATTATCAGAAATAGGTAATAACAATTGATCAACAAACAAAGAATGAATTGCTTTATCTGTGATAATTCTAAACTTTTTCTGATGATGAACGTCTGCTCCTGCTGCAACATGTTGTGAGTACAAGTTTTTGCCTTGAATAAAAGCATTTACTCTTTTCAAAAGATTGAAAAAAGTCTTTTCTTCCATTGGTTTATTTATTTTTCCCCAGGCAATATCATCATGAATTTCAGGTGTATCAACGATAAATTTATCGTTAGCTGAGCGACCAGTTCTGTTGGTTTGAATTAACAAAGAACCAGAATTGGATAGCTGTGCACCTTCGCTTAAAGCCCGTTCGAATAATTCAGCCCTAGGCAGAGCTTCTAAAACATTAGCATTCCTTAAAAATCTTTCCATGAAATCATCCTCCTTTAAATGTTATAAAGATTTTAAGATATGCTTCAATAGGTAATAAAGATATTCCCTTTATACTAAAAAGAAGCAAAAAATATTATAGAACTTTATTTTCATGTTGTCAATTATTATCTTGTATAAATTAATAAATTATGATAAAATGTCCAAAGAAAATTTAAGGAGAGTAAAGCTTTGGAAAACAGAGATAGGATTAGAAATTTTAGTATAATTGCACATATAGATCATGGTAAATCTACATTAGCAGATAGATTGATTGAAATGACAGGTGTTTTGACTAAGAGAGAGATGGAAAGTCAAGTCTTAGATAATATGGATATTGAAAGGGAAAGAGGTATTACTATCAAGTCACAGGCTGTAAGAATGAATTACAAGGCGAAGGATGGCAATATTTATATTCTAAATTTAATTGATACTCCTGGACATGTTGATTTTAATTATGAAGTTTCAAGAAGTTTAGCTGCATGTGAAGGGGCAATTTTAGTTGTTGATAGTAGTCAAGGTGTTGAGGCTCAGACTTTAGCAAATGTTTATTTAGCACTAGATAATAATTTAGAGATTTTGCCTGTTATAAATAAAGTTGATTTGCCTAATGCTAGACCAGATGAGGTTAAAAAAGAAATTGAAGATATTATAGGGATCCCAGCAATGGATGCTCCTTGTATTTCTGCTAAGTCTGGATTAAATGTAGAAGAAGTATTAGAAAAAATTGTTTCTGATATTCCAGCTCCTTCAGGTGATAAAAATGAAAAATTACAATGTTTAATTTTTGATTCTTTTTATGATAATTATAAAGGTGCTATAAGTTATGTGAGAGTAAAAGAAGGTACTGTAAAAGTCGGAGATGAGATCTTATTTATGGCTACAAAGAAAAATTTTGTGGTTACAGAGGTTCGGATATTTTGGCGCAGGAGAGTATATTCCAGCTGAAAAGCTAGAGGCGGGAGAGGTTGGATATATTGCTGCTAGTGTAAAAAATGTTTCTGATTTACATGTCGGTGATACTATTACTCATAAGGAAAATCCAGCCTTAAAGCCACTTCCAGGTTATAAAAAAGCTAATTCAATGGTTTATTGTGGACTTTATCCTTTAGATGGTAGTGAATATGAGAATTTAAAAGCTGCTTTAGAAAAGTTAAAATTGAATGATGCAGCTTTGGAATACGAGCCTGAGACTTCAGTAGCTTTAGGTTTTGGATTTAGATGTGGTTTTTTAGGTTTGCTTCATTTAGAGATAATCCAAGAAAGGCTAGATAGAGAGTTTGATTTAGGTCTTATTACTACTGCTCCTTCAGTTATTTATAAGGTTCATAAGACTGATGGAGAAGTAATAGAGCTTTATAATCCTACTGATTTGCCACCTACTCAGGAAATAAGTTTTATTGAAGAACCTATTGTTAAGGCTGAAATTATGCTTCCAAAAGATTTTGTAGGAAATGTTATGGATATATGTCAAAAAAGAAGAGGCGTGTATATTGATATGAAATATTTGGATGCAAATAGAGTTATATTAGAGTATGATTTACCTTTAAATGAGGTAATATATGACTTCTTTGATACTTTAAAGTCGAAGACAAAGGGATATGCTTCAGTAGATTATGAATTTAAAGAATATAAAAGAGCGGATCTTGTGAAATTAGATATTCATATAAATAATGAAGCTGTTGATGCACTTTCATTTATTGTTCATAAAGATCATGCTTATACTAGAGGAAGAAAAATGGCTGAAAAGCTTAAAACTGTAATTCCTAGACAATTATTTGAAGTTCCTATTCAAGCTGTAGTTAGTGGTAAAATTATTGCAAGAGAAACTTTATCAGCAATGAGGAAAGATGTTTTGGCTAAGTGTTATGGTGGTGATATTACTAGAAAGAAAAAGTTGTTAGAGAAGCAGAAGAAGGGTAAGAAAAAGATGAGACAGATTGGTAGTGTGGAGGTTCCTCAAGAGGCTTTCTTGTCGGTATTAAAATTGGACGATGAGGAATAATTTAATGAACAATAAAGAAAGGTTTGAGGTAAATGAAAGAGGAAATTTATGATGATATTGTAGAAGGTAGAAATTCTGTTTTAGAATTGTTAAATTCTGATAGGGATATTAACAAAATTTTTGTGCAAAGTGGGGAAAAACATGGCTCAATTTATAAAATTATTGCACAAGCTAAGGAAAGAAAAATTGTAGTTAGTGAAGTTCAAAAGTCTAAGCTCGATTTAATGTCTAAAAATAAGAATCATCAAGGTGTTATTGCAGTAGTTCCTCCTTTTAATTATGTTGAAGTTGAAGATATTTTAGATTTTGCTAAGGAAAAGGGAGAAGATGCTTTTGTTTTGATATTAGATGGTATTGAGGATCCTCATAATTTAGGGTCTATTATTAGAACTGCTGAGACTGCTGGAGTCCATGGTATTATTATTCCTAAAAGAAGAAATGTAGCAGTAAATAGTACTGTTTCAAAGGTTTCTGCAGGGGCTGTAGAGCATATGAAAGTTGCTAGGGTTTCTAATTTGAATGATACTATTAGAAAGCTAAAGGATAAAGGTTTATGGATTATTGGAACTGATGGAGATGCTGATACTCTTTATTATAATCAAGATTTCAAGGGAAATATTGCTATTGTTATTGGTAGTGAAGGTTTTGGAATGAGTAGATTGGTGAAGGAGAATTCTGATATGCTTGTTAAGATTCCAATGAAGGGGAAAGTTACTTCTTTAAATGCTTCTGTTTCTGCTGGGATAATTGTTTATGAGGCTGTGAAGCAAAGAAGTTAAATTTAGTTTTTTTGGGAAGAGGGGACGGCAATATCTATTTAAATTAAGAAATTTTTTTATTCATTAAAGCAGTATAATAATTGATTTTTCATAGCCTTGGTGTCGCAAATTCCAAATTAAATTTTTTATCTGTAATTTGCTCCAAATCGCACTCGACCTAAAGGTCTCGTTTGGTCGCTTACGCGGCTATTTAAAAATCAATTATTATACTTGCTTTTTTGGAGGTATATTTCCTTAACTTAAATAGACATTGCCGTCCCCCTGTCTGAAAAAATTTGTGCATGAGAAAAGAATTCGATTGAATATGAAAAAATTGCCAGCAAAAAAATCAAAAAATTACAAATAATATAAAAATAAACAAAAATGTGATAGGGAGGATAGATTATATTATGGAATATAGTGATTTTTTTGAGGGAAATATTAGAGCAGATGATTTTAATGAAAATACAATGAGAATTGTTGATTGGATAAAAGAAAATAGAGATAAATTTGATTGGGCTAAAGACCCTAATGCGTATGAGATGAGTAATGTATTTTTATTTGCTGGTAAATATAAGAGCGAAAATAAAGATGTTGATTTAGAGAGTGTTAAGGCAATGTGGGAGATTAGAAAAGGTGATTTTGAAAATTGCAATATTTCAGAAAAAAATTTTGTTTATAAAATTTGTGAAGATGCCTTTAATTCTGCAATAGAAGGGAAGGCTTTAGTAAATGATGAAAGTTCTCATCATGCTCTTAGAAAGATGGCTGCTATTGGGCTTTGGCTAAATCAACAAAAGCGTGATAGAGGATTGATAGAATATAATAATCCTACAGAGTTATTAGGGTTAATTCAATCTTCTAAATCTCTTAGAGTTTTTCATCCGGATTTATTTAAAAAATATCAATTTAGCGAAAATATTTCTAGGCTTTGTAATCTTCAGTTGGAGCATGGAATATCTGATAAGACTGCAAATACTATTAGTGATGCTTATCAAGATATGATGGGTGAAAAAGAAGAGAATAAGGTTATTTATGAAAATGGAACTGAATATGAAAAATAAAGTTCCCAGTAATTTTCTATGGTTACTAGATAATGGTTTAAAAAATGAATATTTGAAAATCACTTAAAAATAAAGCTTTCGAATGTGATTTGAATGAGTGTATAGATTCTAAGAACAACAGCAGACATTTTTAATGTCAAACTATTTTAATTCATTGCAAAGTCTGCGTCCGTTGTTCGTGCGCCAAATTTTTGAAAAAAATTTGTGTGCATATTTGGCCGAAGGCTTCTTATATAATAAGAAAGTTTTTAAAACTTTCTTATTATATAAGATTAAAATGAGGAAGCGATGGCTAGCGAAGCTAGAACAGCGAGAGGCTCGTTTTAATTTTTGTTAGAATCTATAGCGAGTGTATTGAGCCGAGAAAGTCTTTATTTTTAAGTATTTTCAAATACAAAAACACAAAATGTATTAACTAGTAACCTTCTATGAAAAATGTATAGATTTATTATTGACTTTTCATTTTGTTATTTGTAAAATAATAATATAAATTTTCGAGAGGGATGATTACAAATGAAAAACGCTGAAAGCCTTGCTAGAGTACACACACACACACACACACACACACACACACAAATAGTTGTTTAAATAATATAAGAGTAACATAGATAAAAAAGTCTATGGGTTTTGTGGTATGCAAAATTCATAGGCTTTTTTTGTGTTTTATAAAAAATTTTATGAGAGGTTTGACGGACGCTCCCAGGGATTTATTTATTTTTTAACAGTTATCCCCATTCAAGAAAATGTAATTCCTTACAGTCATAACATTTTCTAGAACGGTCCCCACAGTAAACTGTTAAAAAATAAATGGAAATCCCTTCGCGCTGGTGTAATACAATTTTGATATATATTATTACCAAAAATATATAAGAGAAAGAAAGGAGTTACAAAGGAAAATGAAGGAAAAAATTATTGCAAAGGGTGTAGGGGCAGGCCT
>CANQZP010000060.1 GCA_947628395.1 uncultured Clostridia bacterium | reverse complement strand
GTTGATTCTTTTTTAAAATTATAATTGAGGAAGTATATGAAAATGAAATTAACAAGTAAAGAAGCAAGAGAATTATTAGAACAAGAAAGAAAAAAAGCGACTAATGATAAATGGGTAGATCATTGTATATCTGTTGGTAATAATGCAGGTATAATTGCAAAAGCATTGAATGAGAAAAAATATAATGTAGATATAGATAAAACTATAACTCTTGGATATTTACACGATATTGGTAAATATAATGGTGAATCTCACGGGCATGTTATGAGAGGGTATAACTATCTAAAAGATAAAGGATATGATGAAGAATATTGCAATATATGTTTAACTCATTCATACTTAAATAATGATATTATTTGTACTGCTGGTGGAGTTCCAAATCCAAATGATAATCCTTTTTTGACAGAATTTGTGAAGAATCATAAATATACAATAGAAGAAAAAATAATAAATTTGTGTGATTTAATGTGTCCACAGGGGGAAAAAATATTTACTATTGATAAAAGACTAATTGATATTATGATTAGGAGAGGTACATATTCAAATACTCAATATCATATTAAAGAAACATATAAATTAAAAGAATATTTTGATAATTTATTAGGCTATAACCTTTATGATTTATTTCCAGAAATAAAAGATAATTTATAGGGGAAAAGTATATGGAATAACAAATTTATAAATATATCGAAGGATGAAGATTCTCACGAAATAAGTATATCAATGATGAAAGAAGATGGAATTATAAATTAGTAAATATAATTAGGAGATTAATTATGTTAGAAAAAGTAGAAAATAGGGATTTAGAAAAACTTAGAAATTTATTTAAATATGCTTTTGGTGTGTCGTGTAATTATAGATTTTATCAGCATTGGATAAAAGTTCCTATAAGAGCACTCTGACCAATGATCTTTATAGAACAGATAGATATAAATATCATTCTGAAAAAGGATGATATTTTTTTAGTTTTATTTTCAGTATGTATTACATTATCCTCCTATGAGTTTTGTAACATTGTTCAAATTAAAGCTATTGTAAAATTTTATAAAATTTAGTATAATTATCAATATAAATAGTGATTTGTGTTAGTGGGGTACAATAAAAAAGGGCATTATTGTAGCTGGATTTACAGGATTAGGTAAAACTACTTTAGCAAAAAAATATGATAATATAATAGATTTAGAATCAAGTCTATATCAATGGAATTATAAAAATAAAATGACTTTTAAAGAAATAGAGAATAATAAAGGAAAAAAAGAAAGAATAGCAAATGAAGAATTTCCCCAAAATTATATTGGAGCTATATTAAAAGCTAGAGATGAATATGATATAGTATTAACATCTATGCACTGGAAAGTATTGGATTATTTTAATAAAAACAATATTGACTTTTATTTAGTTTATCCAAAATTAGATTCTGGAGACATTCTAAAAAAGAGATGTATAGATAGAGGAAATACAGAAGAATGGGCACAAAGTATTAAAGATAAAGTTACTTTATGGTATCCAAAAATAAAAGAATATAATATAAAAAATGTTATATTTATTGAAAAAGATGAGTATTTAGAAGATATTTTAATTAAAATGAATCTTATATAAGAAATTAAAGTGTGTTGTTTTCAGAAGGAAAAAGGAGAAAGTAAAATGAGTAAAAGAATAACTTTAATTAGTTTTATGAATCAATCGGAAATAAATAAAATTAATAATTTAATGAGTGTGGTTAAAGAAAAAACTTGTAAAGTACCATTTGGGATTAATGATAAAAAAAGATATGAAATAGACAATTTACCATATCATTTTACTATTTTTGCAACTGATAAACAAAATCAAAATAATTTAATAAAAATAGTAGAAAAGATAAATATTGATAAAATACAAGTCAAAATTAATGATGTAAAAATAATGAAAGCTAAAAATGATAGTCATTGTTTATATTTATCAATAGAAAATAATGAGCAAATAAAAAATTTACAAAGAATATTTTATAATGAATTTCCAAAGGAGCATTATAACCCAGAAAATTTTACTTTTCATATAACTTTACATATAGATAATAACTATGAAAAAATATTGGAATTACAAAAAGAATTAAAGAAAAATTTTAAACCTTTTTATGTGTATTTTGATACTTTAGCATTATTTGATTATCCTGGTGATATGATAGAAAAGTTTAATTTGAAAAGAAACTATAAAGATAGCTTTAAAATAAAAAAATATGTAGGTAATAAAAATATTGATATAAATTATAGAAAAAGACCTGGGGCTTATGCAATTATAACGAGAAAAGAAGATAATAAAATAGGCATTGCAACAGATGGATATGACTATTTTTATTTAGGTGGTGGAATTGAAGAAAATGAAACAAAAATAGATGCCTTAAATAGAGAGTTAATAGAAGAATCTGGATATACTATCAAGAATATAAGAAAATTTGATGAAGTAGGCTCATACATTTATGCAGATGAGAAAGGTTATTTGGAAGTTTTAGCTTATGTTTATCTTGCAGAATTTGACACTAAAATAACAGAGCCAATAGAAAAAGATTATAAGGTATTGTGGGTAAATCCAAATGATTATACTGGAAAAATGTGCAAAGAATGGCAAGAATATATTTTAAAAGAATATATTTCTAAATACTACAAATAAAAAATGATAACTTTTAATCTTATAAGGAGGACAAATGTTTAAATTAGTATCGAATTATAATCCAACTGGTGACCAACCACAAGCGATAGAATATCTATCAAATGGGATAAAGGAGAATAAGAAATTTCAGACGCTTCTAGGGGTTACAGGTTCTCGGAAAAACTTTTACAATGGCAAATATAATTGAAAAAGTACAAAAACCAACTCTTGTTTTAGCACATAATAAAACACTAGCTGGACAACTTTATAGCGAATTCAAAGAGTTTTTCCCTCGGGAATAGAGTAGAGTATTTTGTATCATATTACGATTATTATCAGCCAGAAGCATATATTGCATCTTCTGACACTTATATAGAAAAAGATGCGTCTATAAATGATGAAATAGATAAACTTAGACATTCGGCTACCGCTTCACTTTTTGAATCTCGTGATGTTATTGTTGTAGCTTCTGTTTCATGTATATATGGTTTAGGTGATCCAATTGATTATGAAAATATGATAGTTTCTTTAAGACCTGGGATGGAGCAAAATAGAAACAAGGTAATGAAAAAACTTATAAATATGCAATATACTAGAAATGAAATGGATTTTAAAAGGGGAAATTTTAGAGCAAAAGGTGATATTTTAGAAATATATCCTTCAAATCAAGAGGAAAGTGCTATTAGAGTAGAATTCTGGGGAGATGAAATAGAAAAAATTTCAGAAATAAATCCTCTTACTGGTAAGCCAATAGCTAGTAGAAATCATGTAATGATTTTCCCTAATTCTCACTATGTAACAAGTAAAGATAAATTAGAAAAAGCTTTAGTTACAATCGAAGAAGAAATGGAAGAAAGAGTAAAATATTTTACAGAGAATAAAAAATTGATCGAAGCACAAAGAATAGAAGAAAGAACAAATTTTGATATTGAAATGTTAAAAGAAACTGGATTTTGTCAAGGAATAGAGAATTATTCAAGACATATAAGTGGAAGACCTGCTGGTAGTGCGCCTTACACTTTATTTGATTATTTTCCAGATGATTTTCTTTTACTAATAGATGAGTCACATGCTACGATTCCTCAAGTAAGAGCAATGTATAATGGAGATAGGGCTAGAAAAGAATCTTTAGTAAATTATGGTTTCAGATTACCATCTGCATTTGATAATAGACCTTTGAAATTTAATGAGTTTGAAGAAAGAATAAATCAATGTATTTTTGTTAGTGCAACACCAGCAGAATATGAAAAAGAACATTCAAAGGGAAATGTAGTTGAACAAATAATTAGGCCAACTGGATTATTAGATCCAAAGATTGAAGTAAAACCTGTTGAAAATCAAATTGATGATTTAATAACACAAATAAATGAAAGAGTAGAGAGAAAAGAAAGAATTTTAGTAACTACGCTAACTAAAAAAATGGCAGAAGATTTGACATCATATTTAAGAAATATTGGAATCAAAGTTAAATATATGCATTCTGATATAAAAGCACTAGAAAGAATGGAAATAATAAGAGATTTAAGAATAGGGGAGTTTGATGTTTTAGTAGGTATCAATCTTTTAAGAGAAGGTTTAGATATTCCTGAAGTATCTTTAGTTGCTATACTAGATGCAGATAAAGAAGGATTTCTTCGTTCAGAACGTTCTTTAATTCAAACAATTGGACGTGCTGCTAGAAATACAGAAGGTAAAGTTATAATGTATGCAGATGAATTAACAGATTCAATGGAAAAAGCTATAACTGAGACAAACAGAAGAAGAAAAATACAAGAAGAATATAATAAAAAACATGGAATTACACCTCAGACTATACAAAAATCTGTAAGAGATACTATTAAAGCTACAATTGTTGAGGATATTTCTAGTAAATATAATATTGGAAAAGATGAGTCTGTAGAAGATATTGTAAATAAATTAACAGATGAAATGCTTTCAGCAGCGTCTAAAATGGAATTTGAAAAAGCGGCTGAACTTAGAGATAAAATAAAGAAATTGACAAATATATAAATTGACTTCTACCCCAAAATATATTATAATATTAACATGAATTATATATAAGGAGGGGTTCTAGTGGGAACTTTTAAAAATCCAGAAATGGTTCTTGTTGAATGCAATGAGAAATGCATGAGATGTAAAGTAGAAATGGGTGACATCTTTGATTATAATATGTGCAATAGGTGTCATACTGGTAGAATGGCTCACGAAGCTCATATGCAGTGTAGTGATGCTGAACAAAGACTTGGTGCTTTGGATACCAATGGACTTAAGCGTCAATTGTTAAACTATTAAAAATTAAGGAGACTAGTGAAATACTAGCCTCCTTAATTTTTTTAAATTTCAATTTTAGTTTAAATACCTTTTTACTTTTTTTTCTCCAAATAACCTTGTAGCAATTTCAATATAAGTATCAGTTAATTGTTTAACAAGTTCATTTGGAATTTCCGGAATATTTTCTCCTTCTTTTCCAGTAAAGCCATGCTCTTTGCAGTAATCACGAATTATTTGTTTGTCCATACTGCAAATAACCCCTGTTTCTTCATAATCAACTTCGTCACAGAATCTTGATGAGTCAGGAGTACATACTTCATCAGCAAGAACAATATTTGATTCTCCGTCAATTCCGAATTCAAATTTACTGTCAATAAGAAGAATTCCTTTTTTACAACAGTAATCTGATAAAATATCAAAGATTTGCAAAGTGGCATTACAGGTATCTTCTATAGTTATTTTTGCACAATTGTGACTAAGAGCTGCTTCAACAAAAACACGAGTTTCTGAATTTTGTTTAACAGCAATTTGGTTTGCAAATTCAAAGTCTTCATCTGTTAGTAAAGTTAAGGTCTCTTTTGCTTCATCAATACTTTCGAAGCAATTTGACACATCGCTAAAATTGAACCAATTATTGTAAAAAAATTCCTCTGATAAAATTGAAATTGCAGTAGGAATATCTATTGGTTCATCTTTTTCACCTTTAGTTGTAATGGTGATTACTGGATGTGAAAGTTTATCTCCTTTATGAAGACCTTTGGGAAAAGTGATTCCACAGTAACTTTTACCTTTTTGATATGCTTCCCAAGCGCTTCCAGTAATATAAGCTCTTACAATAAATTCAAATGGCAACATATCAAGTATTTGACCAAAGCGTAAATTAGTGAATTTCCCAAATCCTATTGCTCTGTAGAAGTAGTTTTGAACATCAATGTTGTCAGTAAGAAAACCTTTTTCTTCAAGCAATTTTTTAAAGTTTTGAGAGATGCAGTTAAGCATTTGTCCTTTAAGAGGTACATTTTCCAAGATAACATGGTCAAAACAAGATAATCTGTCACTTGTACGGAAAATACTACCGTTAAAACCAAAAATGTCCGATACCTTTCCTTGTTTTACAAGTTTTACAATATTCCGCTTTTCTATGGCGGAACTAGTGATGTCTGTCATAATTACAGCACCCGCCTTTCATAAAAATAATATTTAACTCTTAAAATATAGACAAGATAACTATGTTGCCTTTAAAATAAAAGAGTATGCTTTATATTATAACACAAAAATAGGAAAAAATAAAGACTTTTTTATTTTATATCTATTATTTCTTTATAATGTGTGATATAATATTTTAGGTTTAAGTGAGAGGGGTAATTTTATGAATGATAATATAGTAATAAAAGGGGCAAAAGAACATAATTTAAAAAACATAAATTTAGAAATACCTAGAAATAAATTAGTAGTAGTTACAGGACTTTCTGGTTCCGGAAAATCGTCTCTTGCATTCGATACTCTTTATGCAGAAGGACAAAGACGATATGTAGAAAGCTTGTCAGCTTATGCTAGACAATTTTTAGGGTTAATGGAAAAACCTGATGTTGAAAGCATTGAAGGACTTTCTCCTGCAATTTCAATTGACCAAAAAACAACTTCGAAAAATCCTCGTTCTACTGTTGGAACAGTAACAGAAATTTATGATTATATTCGTCTTTTATATGCAAGAATCGGAATTCCATATTGTCCAAATTGTGGTAAAAAAATAGAAAAGCAGACAATTGACCAAATAATAGATAATATTATGGAATTAGAGGAAGGAACAAAGATTCAAGTATTAGCTCCTGTTATAAGAGGAAGAAAAGGAGAATATGTAAAACTTATTCAAGATTTCCAAAAAGAAGGTTTTGTTCGTGTTAGAATAGATGGAAACATTTATGAAATAACTGATGATATAGAAATAGATAGAAAGAAAAAACATAATATTGATATAGTAGTAGATAGATTAGTTATAAAACCAGATATTAGAAATAGATTAACTGAGTCAGTTGAAACAGCTTTAAAGCACGCTAATAATCTAGTAACAATAGATATAATTGGAAAAGAAGAAAGATTGTTTAGTCAAAATTATGCTTGTCCTGACTGTGGTATAAGTTTTGAAGAATTAACTCCAAGAATGTTTTCATTTAATAATCCATTTGGAGCTTGTCCTGAATGTACAGGAATCGGATATTTAATGAAAATGGATGAAGATTTAATTATACCTGATAAAAATAAAACTTTATATGATGGGGTAAAGGCTTTTGGTTCTAGTACAATGAAAAAGGGCGAGACAATGGCAAAAATGTATTTTGAATCAATTGGAAGACATTATGGTGTAGATATTAAAAAACCTATTAAAAAATTACCTCGTGAATTTTTAGAAAAGATATTATATGGAACTGGTGATGAAGTAATTGATTTTGAATTTCATTCTCCTTCTGGAGTAAGAAGGTTTAGTACACCTTTTGAAGGAGTATTACCAGCTTTAGATAGAAGATATAGAGATACAAAATCTTCTGGTATGAGGGCTTTTTATGAAATGTATATGAGTTATAGACCTTGTCAAACATGTCATGGAGCAAGATTAAAAAAAGAAAGTCTTTCTGTAAAAGTTGGTGATAAAAATATAAATGAACTTACTGATATGCCAATTAGAAAAATAAAATCTTATTTAGAAAATTTAAGTTTAAACAAAAAAGATAAGATGATAGCAGAACAAATTTTTAAAGAATTAAGTAGCAGATTACAGTTTCTAATAGATGTTGGGTTAGAATATCTAACTTTATCAAGAAGTAGTGGTACATTATCTGGTGGAGAGGCTCAAAGAATTAGGCTTGCAACTCAAATTGGTTCAGGACTTACAGGAGTATTATATATATTAGATGAACCAAGTATTGGATTACATCAAAGAGATAATGATAAATTATTAGCTACATTAAAGAAACTAAGAGATTTAGGAAATAGCTTAATTGTAGTAGAACATGATGAAGATACTATGTATGCTGCAGACCAGATTATTGATATTGGCCCTGGTGCTGGAGTTCATGGTGGACATGTAATAGCTCAAGGAACTGCAGATG
>CANQZP010000059.1 GCA_947628395.1 uncultured Clostridia bacterium | reverse complement strand
GGACCGATGAGCGCTGTTACATACGTTAGTATGGTTACAGCGCCATTGGGGAAAAACAACCAGAAAAATAGATAAATCCCTGGGAGCGGTCGTAAACGCCCCCAAAATTTTTATGCACGAAAAAAGCCTACAGATTTTGCGTATCACAAAACCCATAGACTCTAAACTTATCTATGTTTTTCCCTATATTATTTAAAGAAATATTTGTGTGTGTGTGTGTCAGGCTGTTGAACAATTCCAAAAATGACACTTTTTGTGTCTGCAAACCCGCATAAATACTGCATCCATTTTTTGAATTTTCCATTTGTTCAACAGTCTGGTGTGTGTGTGTGTGTGTACTCTCTCAAGGCTTTCAGCGTTCATCATTTGTAATCCCATTCCTTTCCAAATTTGATAATATTATCTTACATATAAAAAAACAAAAAGTCAATGATAATTTTTTAATTTAATTTACAATTTGTAAATTTATTACTATTTTAAAAATTTGTTATCTTATTTTTAATCATTAAACTTCTTGTTCTACTTTATTCATTAACCTTTTTGCTGCTCTTTCATCATATAAGTCACCTGTAATATAATCATAAATTTTATTCATTTCTTTATATGCTGTTAGCGTAATTATTACTTTATAACTTTCTGTATTTCTTTATCAATAAATTCCTTTATTATAGGTATATCTTTTATTGCTGTATCAAAAATAATACTATAATCCATATCATAATATCCATGTGCAAAACGATTTCTCATACCCCTTATTTCATTCCAATTTATATCATTTTGTGTTATTTCAATATAATCTTTCGTCAAATGATTAGCAAGTTCTCCTATTTGAAATATAGGCATAGAAATTGCATTTCTAAAAACAACATTATTATTAAAATTTTCTATACTTTTTCCAAATATTTCTAAAGCTTTTTCTACTTGTTCACAGTATTCTTTCATATGCAATAACACTGTTAAATTTCTATTTAAATTACTCATATATATTTAATCTCTCTTTCTTCACTTCATTATAAAATATACTTTTAGCAAGCTTTATTGTTTCACTATCATATTGTATATCATCTGTATATGTTTCCTCAACTACAATATCAACTTGCTTTTTCAATATTTGTTCTATTTCATAAGCAAGTGCAGATAACTGCAAAAGTGTTTTTAAATTTCCTTTTTTTATCATAATATCAACGTCAGACTTTTTATCTGCTTCCCCCCTTGCATATGAACCAAATATATATGCTTTTTCAATTCCATATTTTCTAAAAATGTCATATATCATTTCTTTTATTTCTTTAACCGTATATACCTTTTCACTCATTATATCAATCTCCAATTTATTTTAAAATTGACTTACGAAATTTCCTACATAATAAAAATTACCTTGGACATAAAAACACCCAAGGTACTATTTTTTTCCGTCTTCAGCCCCTTATGTATTACAATATAACATTTAAATACTGATTTCGTCAAGTAAAATAGGAAAATTATCTATTACGTTTCTTAAATTCAACTTTTTTTCAAAATACTCTTGTTTTTTTTGAAATTCTATGTTAAACTTGTTAATAGTCAGTTTAAAAAATAGTAATGGAGGTGCATAAATAATGGCAAAATGTGCAATTTGTGATAAAAGTGTTAATTTTGGAAATCAATTAAGTATAACACGTTCTCATATTAGTAAAAGAAGTTCTAGAACATGGCAACCAAACTTAAGAAAAGTAAAAGCAGTTGTTGATGGTCAACCAAAAAGAATAACTGTATGTGCAAAATGTTTACGTTCTGGAAAAGTTCAAAGAGCTAACTAATTTTTATATATTTAAAGAAGTGGGATTTAATTATCCCACTTCTTTTAACTTTTATCTCCTATGTATCTTTTATCCCAAATATAAGCTTTATAAAACCTCTTAAAAATTTAGGAGCTTTTTTTACTACTACTTTCACATTTACACCTCTTTCCTTTTCAGCAAGATAGCCATATAAAACCTATAGCAATAATAGCTACACCTATTATGAATAACCACCAAGTAATAGGAAGTAATAATACCATTAACGTTCCAAGTCCAAATCCTATTAAACATACAGCAATTGTTTTTTTCAATACTCTTAACATTTTACTTCCTCCCATCTTTATATATTATATTATTTGTTGTATAATATTGTTAAACAAATTTTAAAATAGGAGAAAATTATGAAATCAAAAAAAGATGTAATAAAAATTATAGAAATTTTAAAAGAATCATATCCAGAAGCTAAATGTAGTTTAGATTTTAAAACTCCATTTGAACTTGTAATTGCTGTAATGTTATCTGCTCAGTGTACAGATGAAAGAGTTAATAAAACTACTCCTTCTCTATTTAAATTATATGATACTCCAGAAAAATTATCTAAAATAGATATTAAAGAATTAGAAAAAATAATCCATCCATGTGGATTTTATAAAAATAAATCAAAAAATATAATTGAATGTTGCAAGCGTTTAGTTGAAGTCTACGATTCTAAAGTTCCAGAAAACATGGAAGATTTAGTTACTTTAGCAGGTATAGGTAGAAAAAGCGCAAATGTAATTATGCTAGATGCTTTTAATAATCCTCAAGGAATTGCAGTAGATACACATGCAAAAAGATTATCAAATAGAATTGGATTATCAGAAGAATCAGAACCTTTAAAAATTGAACAAGATTTATTAAAACAATTTCCAAAACAATATCTAAAAGATGTAAATCATCTTTTAGTCTATCATGGAAGAAATACTTGTACAGCTAAAAATCCAAAATGTCAGGAATGTCCTATTAAAAAGTATTGTAACAATGTAGCTGTTTAATGAATATTTTTTATAAATCTTTCCATAATACCTTTTAAAGAGGTGATAACTTTGACAAATATAGCATGCTCACATGATTGTATTTATCAAAAAAATGGATTTTGCTCTTATGATAATATAAATACAAAAACATTAAATTCTGAGCAAGACTGCGTATATTATGAAAAGGCTGACTTTTAAAGTCAGCCTTTTCAAATTTCTTAATGTTTTTTCTTGAACAAATTTTGTACTAAAATTCCAAAACCAGCTAATACTCCAAATAACATTACAAGACTACCTACATAAGGTATTTGTTCTACAAGCCATAAAACAACACTTACAATTGGTACTAATATAGGTAACTTTATTTTCTCAAACTTTTCAGCCAATTTGCTTGCTATTGCAATTGTAAGAATTGACATAGATATAGCAAACATTACAATGTATATAGGAATCAATAGTAATCCAAAATTTGAAGTTCCACTTATCATTATAAAGAATATTGCAACTATTGGAATTAAAATTATACTTGCAAGTCCTATACCAATAGACTTTAATATTTTTAAACTCATATATTCTTTTGAATTATTTGCAAATTTTGGTGAAATTAATAATATCAATAAGAAAATAATTAAAGTAAATATAACGCTCTTTAATAAACTAATTACATAATCAAATACAACATCTGCAGTAGTCTTTTCTTTTATTACTTGTTTTGAGAAATTAATATCTCCTTTTACTAAAGTTCTTTCAAATTCAGCTTCTTTCGTTGCAGAATAATTAAAATCTCCTAAAATATTAGCAGTATCTTTAATTTCTATAGTATTAGCAACAGCTTCTATATCTCTATTAACTGTTCCAGCTACTTTTAAAATTTCTGAACCTGAATATAAAGAATAACCAATTTCAGCATTTTCACCTATAGATACATATTGACCAAAAATATATACGTCTCTTAAAGCTTTTGCATCAATCTCAATATTTGATGCACAGATGAAAACATTTCCATTTATAGTTACATCTTCTTTTATTTTTACATTATTACCACAAATAAATAAATCTCCATTTATTGTCTCGTTTTCGATATTTATTTTGTTAGAACATAAAAACTCATTACCATTTACTGTTTTTTTACTATCAGTAATTTCACTATCTGCTTTAAAAACATTCTTCTCTACAGTTTCAATATCTTGAGCATCAGTATCCTCATTGATTTTCATTATTCCATATTCACTATCTTCATTTTGCTTTTCATCAATAACTCCATCCTGAATAATTTCATCAGCACTTCCTGATTCATCATCTGTAATAGGAGTTACCACATCACCATCTACCCTATAAAGAGCCTTATTTACATCAATATTTTCCTCATTTTCAGCATTTACAAAAGTTATGCCAAAGCTTAAAATAATAGAAAAAATTATAAGAATACTTAAAAGTTTCTTTTTCATTTTTTACTCCTTTCTCAATTTACTTATACTATCCTGAAAATTATCAGAATTTATTACATAAGTTCCTGGTACTAATATATTAGCTCCGGCTTCAACTAGCAATTTAAAATTAGAATCATTTATTCCACCATCAACTTCAATATCTATATCAATATTATTTTCATCAATATATTTTTTTATATTTTTTACCTTATCTATCATATCTAAAATTAATTTCTGTCCGCCTTTTCCAGGTTCAACAGTCATAATAAGAACCATATGTAAATATGGAAGAATATCATATATTTCTTCTGGTTTAGTTTCAGGTTTTATTGATATTCCTGCTTTAATATTATTTTCTTGTAAATATTTTATGAATGAAATTGCTTCTTCTTTATCCTTTACCGCTTCATAATGAAATGTTATTCTATCAGGATTTAGTTCTATATAATCATCTATTGCCTTTTTCACATCAGAGCACATTAAATGTACATCTAAAGGAATATTTGAAATATGAGATATTTTTAAAGCATAATCTTTCATCTTTTTTTCAGTATTATTTTCTACAAATTTTCCGTCCATAACATCTATATGAAAATAATCTGTTTTAGCAGTTTCTAAATTATAAAAAGTTTTTACACAATTTTCTTCTTTTACATCTAAAATCGAAGTAGAAATTTGAACCATATCCTATCCTTTCATATGATTAATTATCATTGCAAACATTTGTAGGGGCGGGCCTTGCGTCCGCCCTTTCTTATTGTATAGGAAAAATTGGCTTTTATCTTGGCAAGATTTAAGATTTTTCCGTATACAACAAAGTTAATTTACCTTGATTCGTGCAATAATTGCGAAGCAATTTTGCACATGTGGGCGTCGAAATCTTTGATTTCGGTTACGCCCAATTTTTTTATTCTACATATAAATCTATATAAAATAATTAAAATGATACTGATTGATCTCCATCACTAAAATTAATTGTTTTTGTAGGTAAAGTTGTTCCATTTACTACAACTTTTATTTCTTTTCTTCCAGATGTCGTCCATGTCGCAGTAACTACAGGTGAATTCTTTGTTGCAATTGTATCTGCATCTGTTATTCTATCATTTCCAACATAAATCTCAACTTTCACACTTTCACCAGAAGATGTATTATCCCCTGTTTCATCATCTGATGATGAACTACCAGATGATTTTGTTAAATAAGGAGCTGCATTAACACTTATTGTAACTGTATGATCTTCTGGCAATTTATTAACAGTAATAGTAATAGTATCACCTTCATTAGCTTTATCTGAATTACTTTGTCTTAATACTACTCCATCTGATTTACTAGAATCTTCAGAATTTTCAACTGTAACTTTAAATCCTGCTCCTTCTAGAGTAGATTTAGCTACAGCTTCTGTCATACCAATAACAGAAGGAACAGCTATTTTACTACTTCCAGTACTTACATAAATTATAATTTCACTTTCAGAATCAACCTCTTCATCTTTTTCTACACTAGCCCTAATTACTAAACCGGCTTTTAAAGTTTCACTACTTTCTAGCTCAACCTTTACATTAGTAAATCCTTCTTCTTCTAGCATATCTTCTGCATCTTCTTGTTCTTTTCCAACTACATCTATCATTTTTATCATCTTAACTTCTTTTTCTTTACTTACATAAATAGTAAATTTCTCAGTAATAAGAACTTTATAATTCTTTTGATAAGCTGGACTTTGTTTTATTACCTTACCAGGCTCAACCTTCTCGTCTTCTAAATATTCAACTTTTAAATCATTTTTAAAGCCACAATCTTTATAAATCTTTTTAGCTTCCTCTTCAGTTAAATTTTCTCCTTGTTCATTTTGAACTAAATTTGGCATTGTTATTTGTTTTTTCTTAGTTAAATTCATAAATAAAATTGTTCCACCTAATGCTAATCCAAAGATTAATATACCAAGAAGTAAAACTGAAAGAATAACATGTTTTTTGAAAAATGCTTTTAATTTTCCATCTTTCTTCTTTTTCTTAACTGGCTTTTCTTCCTCTTCTTCCTCTTCATCATCTTTTCTTACTTTTCCTTCTAAATCATAAAGAGTAGAAATTTTTTGAGTCTGAAGAGTATCATATTTACTATTATTTATATGAACAAAATCTTCATCTGGTCTTTTTAAAGAAGTACTTAAATCTATAAGCATATCAGTTGCATTTTGATATCTATCAGCTGGGTCTTTTTGCATAGCTTTTAAAATTATTTTATCAACACTAATAGGAATTTGAGAATTCAATTTTATAGGCTCAATAGGATCTTCTTGGACCTGCATTAATGCAACAGAAACAGGAGTATCCGCATCAAAAGGAACTCTTCCTGTTAACATTTCATACATTACAACACCAAGTGAATATATATCAGACTTAGCATCTGTAAAACCACCTTTAGCATGTTCTGGTGAAAAATAATGAACTGAACCTATTGTAGTTCCAAAAGCAGTTATAGTAGAATTTGAAACTGCTTTTGCAATACCAAAATCTGTTACCTTAGCCATTCCATCTTCAGTTATTATAATATTGTGTGGTTTTATATCCCTATGTATAATACCATTTTTATGAGCTGTCTCTAGAGCTGAAGCCATTTGAATTGCAATATTAACAGACCATTTCCAAGATAATTTACCATCTTCATTTATAATTTCTTTTAAAGTCTTACCTTGAATAAGTTCCATTACAATATAGTAAATATCTCCCTCATTTCCTACATCATATATAGAAACAATATTTGGATGAGTAAGACTTGCTGCTGACTGAGCCTCTGTTCTGAATCTTTTTATAAATTCATTGTCTGTAATAAACTCATCTTTTAAAATTTTCACAGCAACATTTCTATTTAATACATGGTCTTTAGCCTTATATACTGTGGCCATACCACCATTTCCAATTTTCTCAATTATCTCATATCTATTTGCAAGCATTTTGCCTATCAAATTCATTTTTATCTCTCCTTAAAAATTTATTTATTATTTATGATGATAACAGTTATATTGTCTAATCCCCCAGCTTCATTTGCTTTTTCTATTAAATTATTTTCAGCTAACTCTTCATTTTCTTTTATAATTTTCAAAATTTGATTTTCTCTAATCATATTTGTAAGTCCATCTGAACATATTAATAAAATATCATCTTGTTTTATATCTATATTTAGCAAATCAGGTTCAGCTTTTTTTTCTGTACCTAGAGCTTTTATAAGTAAATTTTTCTTTGGATGAGTATAAGCTTCCTCTCTAGTAATCTCTCCATCTCTTACTAATTTTTCAACATAACTATGATCAGTAGTAATTCTTTCTATTGTATTACCCCTTATCCTATATATTCTACTATCACCTATATGACCTATATACACTTTATTATCAAGAATCAAACATACCTCAACAGTAGTTCCCATATCTTGAAGCTCTTCATCTACTTCTGATTCCTCATAAATAGCATTATTAGCAAATTCTATAGCATCTTCAATAATCTTAAGAATCTGATGTTTTTTCATATTAGAATTAAATTTTTCTTTTATATATTTTTCTATTGCAGTAACAGCGACTCTGCTCGCTATTTCTCCACCTTTATAACCACCCATTCCATCAGCTAAAATATATAAATTTAGTTTACTTTCTTCATCTTCAAATACTGAAAAGCTATCTTGATTCATACTTCGCTTTCTACCAATATCTGATTTTGCAAAAACTTTCATTTTCTACCTCTTCTTTATTTTAAATTCTGCCTTCTAAGCTGCCCGCAAGCAGCATCAATGTCAGAACCTAATTCTCTCCTAATTGTTGCAACTATTCCATGTTCATTTAAAAAATCTCTAAATTTAATAATATTTTCATTTGTACTTTTCTTAAATTTACCACTTTCTATTGGATTAATTGGTATTAAATTAACATGACAAAGCATACCCTTTAATAATTTAGCAAGTTTTTTAGCATCTTCTAAGTTATCATTATTGTCCTTTGCTAAAGCATATTCAAAAGATATTCTTCGATTCGTTATTTTTATATAATTTTTACATGCTTCAATTAATTCTTCGATAGGATAAACTTTATTTACAGGCATCATCTCACTTCTTTTATTATTATCACTACTATGTAGTGAAACAGATAATGTACACTGAATATTTTCTTTAGCTAATCTATCTATATAAGGAACTAATCCACTAGTAGAAACACTTATATGTCTAGCT
>CANQZP010000058.1 GCA_947628395.1 uncultured Clostridia bacterium | reverse complement strand
ATAATAAAAAATAAAATTAAATGAAATTAAATAAAAATAAAAAAGAAAAATGTATTAAAACTAAAAAAGAATTTTTTGGGGGTAAGGAGAAGATAAAATTTTATTTAAGAAAAAAATTAATAAATTTTTACAGAAATTAAAATATTACAATAAAAATAATTAAAAAAAATAAATAAAAAATAATAAATAAATAATAAATAAAAAATAATAAATAAAATAATAATAAAAAAATAAATAATAATAAATAAAGTAAATAAAATAAATAAATAATAAAAATAAATAAAATAATAAATTAATAATAAGTAATTAATAATTTAATTAATAATAAATAAAAAAATAAATTTAATTATTTTATAAAAAATTAATTAATAATACTAAAATAAATAAATTAATAATTAATTATATAAATAGATTAAAAATATTACATATAAAAATAAAATTTAAAGGGATTTAATTGAATATAATAATAAATTTTATTTTAAAAAATAAGTATAAAAAAAAATAAATGTAAAATCGAAAAAAAATATTAAAAAAGTATTTAAAAAATATTAAAAAAATATGAAGGAAATAGGAAAAAATAGTGTTTATAAAATTAAGTAAAAAGATAAAAAATAAATAAAAAAAATTATAAAAAATCTATTTTCGAAGAGACAAAAATTTATGAAAAAATTATCTTTTAAAAAATAGCAGTAAAAATAGAAAAATTACAAAGAATTAATTATATAAAAAATTAATTTTTTGTAATTTATAAATGGAAATAAATTTTAATTAATTTTTAGATTAATGATAGTGTATTATTTTATGGAAAGATTCTAAAAATTTGACAAAGTCAATTCAATGCAATGGTAATTTTTTTCTGATTAAAGAAACTACCATTGCATTTTGCTTGTAATTGATTTTATAAGTCATTTTAAGTGTTTTTTATTGTATTTTCTGTTTTTTCATTTGTTATTGTTGTCTTTTCATTTTCTTTTTCTAGAGCTTTTTGTTCTTTTATTTGTTTTTTCAAATTATCTTTGGCTACTGTCATTAATAATTTTAGTCTATTTGTTTGATTTGATTCACTAGCTCCTGGGTCATAGTCTACAGGAGATATATTTGCATTTGGATATTTTTCTCTGATTGTTTTTATAACTCCTTTACCTACTATATGGTTTGGTAAGCATGCAAATGGTTGGACGCAAACTATATTTGGTATATCATTTTCAATATATTCAATCATTTCTGCAGTTAAAAACCATCCTTCACCTGTTTGATTTCCTATAGATAATATATCTTTTACTTTATCTTCTAAATGCCAGATATCGCATGGTGGTAGGTAATTCTTTTTAGAGTTTGCTAAAGCTATTTTTGAATCTTTTTCTAAGATATTTATAAGTTTTAGGGCTGTTTTAAATATTGCTGCTTTAGCATTATCAATTTTTAGTAATGTATTAAAGGTTATTTTATGAGTTGCCATGAATTTTACGAATCCCATAAAGTCTGGAAGAACAACTTCTGCGCCTTCTTTTTCTAATACTTCTGCAACAAAATTGTTTCCGAAAGGGTGATATTTTATTAAAATTTCACCAACTACGCCGACTCTTGGTTTTGGGACAGATGTGTCTAATTCTATTTTTTCAAAATCATCTACCATTTCATATATGCTTTTCTTGAATTCTTTATTTGTAGATTTTTCAATTAATTTTTTGCATTTTTCCATCCATTTATTAAATAACTCTTGAGTTTCGCCTTTATGTACTTCATATGCTCTATTTTTCATAAGTAGTTTTTGTAGTAAATCTCCATAAACAACCATTTTTAATAGTCTTTCTACTAGTCCTACAGAGATTTTGAATCCTGGCATTTTTTCCATTCCTACTACGTTGAAAGATATAACAGGAACTTGTGGAAAACCTGCGTCTTTTAAAGCTTTACGAATAAATCCTATGTAGTTTGTAGCTCTACAACCACCGCCTGTTTGTGACATAATTATTGCAGTTTTATTTACATCATATTCACCTGATTCTAAAGCTTCAATAAATTGACCTGTTGTAAGTATTGATGGATAGCATGCATCATTATTTACGTATTTTAATCCAGTTTCTACAGTGTGTGGAGTGCAATCTTTTAATAATTTTACATTATATCCAGAGGCTTTTACTGCTGCTTCTAAAAGTTCAAAGTGTATAGGTGCCATTTGTGGGATTAAAATTGTGTAGTCTTTTCTCATGTCTTTCGTAAATATAACTCTGTTTTGTTCATAATTACCTAAAGATTCATTTGCTTCTGTTTTTTGATTTATTTTCTTATTCATACTTGCAAGTAGTGAACGAATACGAATTCTTACAGCTCCTAAGTTGTTTACTTCGTCTATTTTGATTAAAGTATACATGTTATCATAGCTTTTTAGGATTTCTTCTACTTGGTCAGTAGTTACTGCGTCAACTCCACAACCAAATGAATTTAGTTGAATTAGTTCAAGATTATCATGTTTTCCTGTAAAATCTGCTGCAGCATATAACCTAGCATGGAACATCCATTGATCTACAACACGAATAGGTCTTTTTACTTCTGTTTTACAAGCTATACTATCTTCAGATAATACGCATAATCCTAAGCTAGTAATTAGTGTATCAATTCCATGATTTATTTCTGGGTCTACATGGTAAGGTCTTCCTGCTAATACAATTCCTCTTAGGTTGTTTTTATCCATATATTCTAGAATTTCATCTGCTTTATCTGAAACGTCTTTTTTATACTGTAAATATTCTTCTTCGGCTTTTTTCCCAGCTTCTAAAAGTTCTTTTTTGGTAAAGTTATATTCTTTAAATTCATCTAATTCCATTATAACTTTAGCTAATTTTTTGTAGTCTAGAGGAAGAAATGGATTAATGAATTTTATATCGTCTGATTTTAATTCTTCTACATTGTTTTTTAATACTTCTGAGTATGAAATAACAATAGGACAATTATAGTGATTATCTGCTTTTTGATATTCTTTTCTAGAGTATGGTATACAAGGGTAAAAAATTGTTTTAATACCTTGTTCTAAAAGACTGATAATATGTCCATGAGAAAGTTTTGCTGGATAGCAAACTGATTCTGATGGCATTGATTCCATACCTTTTTCGTAAGTTTTTCTTGTACTCTTTTCTGAAAGAATTACTCTAAATCCTAGATTTGTAAGGAAAGTAAACCAAAATGGATAATCTTCATACATATTTAATACTCTTGGGATTCCAATAGTACCTCTAGTAGCTTCTTCTTCAGAAAGAGGAGTATATCCAAAAAGTCTTTCAAATTTATATTTATACATATTAGGTAAATTCTTATTTTCTGTAATGTTTCCACTACCTTTTTCACATCTATTTCCTGATATGAAAGATTTATTATTATTAAATTTATTTATTGTAAGAAGACAATTATTTTCACAACGACCACATCTTACTTGAGATGTTTTTATATCAAGAGAATCTAATTCTTCTAATTTTAATATAGTAGATTTATATTCCATATCTAGATTAGCTTCATATTGTTCTTTAGCAAGTAAAGCTACTCCGTAAGCTCCCATAAGTCCAGATATATTAGGTCTTATAACGTCTTTTCCTACTATTTTTTCGAAACTTCTTAAAACTGCATCATTATAGAAGGTTCCACCTTGTACTACAATGTGGTCTCCAAGTGTTGATATATCACGTACTTTCATAACTTTTTGAATGGCATTTTTTATAACTGAGTATGAAAGTCCTGCAGATATGTCTCCAACACTATATCCTTCTTTTTGAGCTTGCTTAATTTTTGAATTCATGAAAACTGTACATCTTGAACCTAGGTCTACAGGAGATTTTGCATCTATAGCTGATGAAACAAATTCTTCGATAGAAAGACCTAAACTTTTAGCAAATGTTTCAATAAAAGATCCACATCCTGATGAACAAGCTTCATTCAACATTATATTGTCTATTGTATTGTTTTTTAATTTTATGTATTTCATGTCTTGACCACCAATATCTATAATGCTTGTTACATTAGGCATGAATTTTTTTGCGGCAGTGTAATGTGCTATTGTTTCTATTTCGTTTAAATCTATATTTAAAGCTGTTTGTATAAGTTTTTCACCATATCCTGTTACACCAGAAAAACGAATATTAGCGTCTTTTGGTATTTTTTCATATAATTCTTTAAGCATTTTTATAACGCTTTTTAAAGGATTTCCTTCATTACTTCCATAAAGTGAGAATAATAAATTGTTTTCGCTATCTATTAAAACTAACTTTGTAGTAGTAGAACCGGCATCTATACCTATAAAACAATCGCCTTTATATGAATCTAAATCCTTATAAGTTACTTTATCTTTTTCATGTCTTTTTTTGAATTCTTCATATTGATTATGAGATTCAAAAAGTGGTTCTAAAGGCTTTGAAGTTGTGTCTTTTGAGTTACGTAGGTTTTTAATTTTTTGTTCTAATTCTTTTACTGAAAAAGGTGTATTTTTAATAGAATCAAGAGCAGCACCTTTAGCAACTAAAAGATGTGCTTCTTCTGGAATAAGTATTTCGTCGTCTTTTAATTCTAAAGTTTCTATAAACCTTTTTCTAAGTTCAGAAAGATAATTTAAAGGTCCTCCTAAAAACGCTACTTTACCCTTTATAGGCCTACCACAAGCCAATCCACTGATTGTCTGATTGACAACTGCCTGAAAAATAGAAACTGCAATATCTTCTTTTCTAGAACCTTCATTTAATAAAGGTTGGACGTCGGTTTTGGCAAAAACGCCACATCTAGAAGCTATAGGATATATAGTTTTATAATCTTTAGCAAGTTCATTTAATCCAGCAGTATCTGTATTTAGTAGTGATGCCATTTGGTCTAAAAAAGCTCCTGTTCCACCAGCACAAGTTCCGTTCATTCTTTGTTCTATTGATTTATCAAAATAAATTATTTTTGCGTCTTCGCCACCTAATTCTATAACAACATCTGTTTCTGGTAGATAATTTTCTACTGCAGTTTTACAAGATATTACTTCTTGAATAAATGGAATATCTAAAAATTTAGCAGCAGACATAGCACCAGATCCAGTAAGTGCCATGGTGAAAGTTGCTTCTGGAAAGTCTTTTGATAATTTTTCTAGAACTTCGCAAAGTGTATTTTTTGTATCTGAGAAGTGTCTAGTGTAATTTCTATATATAGTTTCTTTATTAGTGTTCATAACTACTATTTTTACAGTAGTAGAACCTACGTCTAAACCTACATGTAATAATTCTGACATGAAACATTCCTCCAATTTTTTTCTACTTGTAATATTATAATGAAATGTGGTTTTTGTCAATGATAAAGATTGGAAAAAACCTACGGAAATATAGAAAATAAAAAGAAAATATCATATTTTAAAAATATAATAATAAAATTAGACAAGAGAAAGGGGTGGAATTGTGAAAAATAAGATAGTAATTATAATTTTTATTGTAATTTTTATAATTGCTTTAACTTTTTTAGTAATGAAAAAAACTGATAAGTTAAAGGTTGAAACTCAAGTAGAGGAGGTTGTTCCAGAGGAGGAAATCAGTGATGAGCAGTTAAGAAATACTATTGTTACGCTATATTTTAAAGACATAAATTCGGGAAAGTTAATGCCTGAAGCTAGAAATATAGATGTAAAGGAAATAATGGATGAACCATATTCTAAAATTATTAATATGTTAATAGAAGGACCTTTAGATGAAGATTTGGAAAAGTGTATACCTGATGGAACTAAATTGCTTAATGCTTGTCTAGAAAATGATGTACTTATTATAGATTTTAGTCAGGAATTTTTAAATATAGACAGTGAGACGGAAGAAAATCAAAGAATGATAATAAATTCTATATTGAATACTTTAGTTGAGCTTAGAGAAGTTAGTTCTATTAAGATTTTGATAGAAGGGGAGAGTAATGTAAAATTAGAGAGTACAGGTATTAATTTATATGATGGTTTTAAGTATGAAAAAACGGTGGAAACTGTGACTTTTAGTAACTATGCTATGTAGAGGGCAATGTTTATTTAATTTATTAAAGCTAGTATAATAATTGATTTTTTAATAGCTTTGCTGTCGCAACTTTCAGATTAAAAAGTATTTCGTAGTGGGCGATTATTAATCGCCTGGCCTTCGAAGAAATTGCGAAATACAAAATATCTGTAAGTTGCTTCAATCGCACTCGCCTGAGAATCAGGCTCGTTTGGTCGCTGCGCAGCTATTTTAAAATCAATTATTATACTGCTTTTTTATTGTTTTTTATTTTTTAACTTAAATTTCTGTAGTTATTTTTCTTGGCGATTTTTAGTACTGTGAAGATGTCTGAGAATTTTGTGAATTTATTTAAAAAACATTCTACTTCGAATAAGGAGTTTTTTATATTATTTTTTTTATTGTCACAGAGAATTAAAAAATTTGGTGAGTTGTCTTCTTCTTTTTTCATATAGTGCCTCCAATATTTACTTTTTGGTTAAATTATAATATAATATGTAAAAAATAAAAAAGGTGTGACTTTATGGAAATAGAATTAAAAGAAGATGAGAGAATAGATGATTTAGAGTGGAATGGTTTGAAAGTTATACAAAATATAAATGGTTTTTGTTTTGGTATGGATAGTGTATTGCTTTCTGATTTTGCAAAAGATATTAAGAAACATTCTAAAGTTGCAGATTTAGGTACAGGAACAGGTATAATATCTATATTATTATCTCATAAGATTGAACCTAAAGAGATTGTAGGAATTGAGCTTCAAGAAGATGTTGCCAATATGGCAAAAAGGTCAATTATATTAAATGGCTTACAAGATATAATTACTATAAAAAATATAGATATAAAAGAAGCTGATAAACACTTTGAAAATGGGTATTTCGACGCAATTGTTACTAATCCACCATATAAGAAAATAAATACAGGAATTATTAATGAAAATAATTCAAAATTTATTTCAAGACATGAAGTAAAATGTTCTTTAAATGATGTATTAGAGCAAAGTTTCTTTTTACTAAAAGACAAAGGCGAGCTATACATGGTTCATAGACCTGATAGATTAGTTGATATTATAGATGTTTTTAGAAAAAATAAAATAGAACCTAAAAAAATTAGATTTGTTTATCCTAATATTGATAAGAAACCAAATTTAGTTTTAATACAAGGAATAAAAAAAGCTAATCCTTCTGTTATAGTTGAAAAGCCTCTTATTGTTTATGATAAAGAGGGAAATTATACAGATGAGATTTTGGAAATATATCATAAGAAGTAGGAGAGAATATGGAAGGAAAATTGTATGTAGTTGCGACTCCAATAGGAAATTTAGAAGATATAACATTAAGAGCGATAAATGTTTTAAAAGAAGTGGATATTATTGCTGCTGAAGATACTAGACATACTTTAAAGTTGCTGAATCATTTAGAGATTAGTAAGCCTTTGATAAGTTATTACAAAGAAAATGAAAAGACAAAATCTGATGTAATTATAGACAAGCTGAAAGAAGGAAAAAATGTTGCGATAGTATCTGATGCCGGTACTCCTGGAATTTCTGATCCTGGGGAAGAGGTTATAAAAAAGGCTATAGAAGAAGATATTTTAGTTGTTCCGATTCCTGGTGCTTGTGCTGCAATTAATTCTTTGATTTGTTCTGGGTTTAGTACAAAAGAATTTTGTTTTATTGGTTTTTTACCTGTTAAACATGGGGATAAAACTAGAAAATTAGAAGAAATAAAAGAAGAAACTAAAACATTAATATTTTATGAAGCTCCTCATAAGATTATGGATACTTTGAGTGTTATGAGAGAAGTTTTAGGTGATAGGAATATTGCTGTTGCAAGGGAAATTACAAAGATTCACGAAGAATTTATACGAGGTTCTATTTCAGAGGTAATTGGTGTTATTCCTGAAAAGGGTGAGATGGTGATTGTTGTAGAGGGTGCTCAAAAAAATAAAAAAGATAGAGAAGCGGAATCTTTAAGTTCTTTGAGTTTGGAGGAGCATTATAAGTTTTATGAGGAGAAGGGTTTTTCAAAAAAAGAAATAATAAAGATGATTGCTAAAGATAGAAATGTAAGTAAAAACGAGATTTATCAAAAATTTATATAATAGGTTAGTAGACTGACTACTTGTATATTTTTTCTATATTTGATTGGAACAGTTTTTTGAAATATTAAATTTTCTTTAAATTGTTTATTGTATTTTGTGCATTAAATTATCGCTTTAGATTAATAAGTTCTTCTAAAGCGATTTTTTATATAATAGGAAAGTTCTACTTTCCTATTATATAAAAAATATAACATTGCACAGAAAATTTACTTTGTAAATTTTCGCGTCAACAAATCTTTACGCTTCTTTGAGACCTTGAATTTAGATAGCAAACTTTAAGATGTAGAGAAAAGGTCTCGCGAAGCGAGATTTGTTCTTGTATAGGAAAAATCGAAGATTTGACTAGACAATAAGAAAAAAATAAAGGCATGATAAAAAAACCTTAAATAAAAG
>CANQZP010000057.1 GCA_947628395.1 uncultured Clostridia bacterium | reverse complement strand
ATCAGTAATTAAGAGTATATGAAAGACTTATTTCAATTAATTATTAATATAATTGCATTTACTTTTTTAATTGAGGATAAAAATAACCAATCTTTTTTTTCATTTATAACTTGCATATTTTCTTACGGTTTAGTATAATACAAATGTATTAAAAAAAGAGAAAAGAGGTTATTAAATGGACAAGCAAGAAGAAAAAATAATAGTAAAAGATATTAATAATGAAATGAAAACATCTTACATTGATTATGCAATGAGCGTTATAGTATCACGTGCACTTCCAGACGTAAGAGACGGTCTAAAACCAGTACATAGAAGGATACTATATTCAATGTATGAAGATGGAATCACATCAGATAAACCTTATAGAAAATGTGCTAACACAGTAGGTTCTGTTTTAGGAAGGTACCATCCACATGGAGATGCCTCTGTATATGATGCAATGGTAAGAATGGCACAAGACTTTTCTTTAAGATATAAATTAATTGATGGACATGGAAACTTTGGTTCTATAGACGGTGACGGAGCTGCAGCAATGAGGTATACAGAAGCTAGAATGGCAAAAATATCAGAACAAATGCTAGTTGATATTGAAAAAAATACAATTGACTTTATGCCAAACTATGATGATAGATTACAAGAACCAACAGTTTTACCAGCAAAAATACCAGCACTTTTATTAAACGGTTCATCAGGTATAGCAGTAGGAATGGCTACAAATATACCACCACACAATTTAAATGAAATTATAGACGGTACTATAAAAATTATAGATGATGACAATGTTTCAGATGAAGACTTAATGCAAATAATAAAAGGACCAGATTTCCCTACAGAAGGATTAATACTTGGAAGAGAAGGAATAAAACAAGCATATACAACAGGAAAAGGAAAAATTACATTAAGAGGAGAAGCTGAAATAGAAGAAATGTCTGGTAATAAAAGAAGAATTATTGTTTCTTCATTACCATACCAAGTAAATAAAGCAAAACTTATAGAACATATAGCAAATCTAGCTAGGGAAAAGAAGATTGAAGGTATATCTGATATAAGAGATGAATCAGATAGAGAACATAGTGTAAGAATAGTAATAGAATTAAAAAGAGATGCAAATCCACAAGTTTTATTAAACCAATTATACAAAAATACACAGCTTCAAGATACATTTGGTATAATAATGTTAGCCTTAGTAAACGGAGAACCAAAAATATTAACATTAAAACAATGTTTAGAATATTATATAGACCATAGAAAAGAAGTAATTTTGCGTAGAACTAAATTTGAATTAGACAAAGCTGAAGCAAGAGCACATATATTAGAAGGTTTAAAAATAGCAATAGATAATATAGACGAAGTAATAGCAATTATACGTTCATCTTATGATGATGCGAAAGAAAAATTGATGGAAAGATTTGGACTATCAGAAATTCAAGCACAAGCTATATTAGATATGCAATTAAAACGTCTATCAGGTTTGCAAAGAGAAAAAATAGAAGAAGAATATAATGAATTAATGAAATTAATAGCTAGATTAAAAGAAATTCTAGCTAGTGATAAATTAGTTTATGACATAATAAAAGAAGAATTATTAGAAATAAAAGAAAAATTTGGTGATGAAAGAAAGACAAAGATAGTTGCAGCAGAAGGAGAACTTGATGTTGAAGACTTAATTAAAGAAGAACAAACTGTAGTTGCATTAACTAGATTTGGATATATAAAAAGAGTTCCAGTAGATACATATAAGAGCCAAAGAAGAGGAGGAAAAGGAATTACTGGAATAGCTACAAGAGAAGAAGACTTTGTAAAAGAAATATTTACAGCTTCAACACATGATACAATTTTATTCTTCAGTAATAAAGGAAAATTATATAGATTAAGAGGATACGAAATTCCTGAAGCAGGAAGAACCGCTAGGGGTACAGCAATTGTTAATCTATTAAGCTTAGATGCAGATGAAAAAATATCTGTTATAATACCAATTCAAAACTTTGCTGAAGGAAAATACTTGTTATTCTCTACAAAAGATGGATTAATAAAGAAAACTGCTTTAACAGAATATAATACACAAAGAAAAACAGGTCTTCAAGCAATTACCTTAAGAGAAGGTGATGAACTTATAGATGTAAGATTAACAGACGGAGAAGACAATATTGTTATAGTAACAAGAAAAGGTATGAGTATTACATTTGATGAAAAAGATGTAAGATCATGTGGTAGAGTATCTCAAGGAGTTATAGGAATAAGACTAGATAAAGACGATTATGTAATTGGAATGGAATCAGTTATGGCCGGAGGAAAAGCTACTTTACTTGCAATAACAGAAAATGGATTTGGAAAAAGAACTGAACTAGACGAATATAGAGTACAAACTAGAGGAGGAAAAGGAGTTATAACATATAAAATAACACCAAAAACAGGAGAAATTGTAGGAATAAAGATAGTAAATGAAAATGATGATGTAATGTTAATAACAGATACCGGAACAGTTATAAGGTTACAAGTAAAAGACATAAGCGTACTTGGAAGATCAACACAAGGTGTTACTCTAATGAGAACAAATGAAGGAAAAGTAGTAAGTATAGAAAAAATTAAAGAAGACTATGAAGAATTAGAAGAATAATAAAAACAAAAAAAATCCACAGATTGTTTACAATCTGTGGATTTTTGTCTATTTTTTTACTTTGTTGATTTCCTTTTTAAACGAATATCATCACCAAAAAATTTACAAATATTATAATTTCCTACAATACGAGAAGCAATACGCTCCTGATAAATATCAAAAATATCTTTTAAATCTAAATTTGTAGAAATTATTGTCTTAGTTATTTTATTATTTTGGTTTAATAATCTAGTATTTATAATAGTAAAAAGTTCAGCAAACTTCATACTATTTAAAGTCTCTGTACCCAAGTCATCAATTATAAGAAGATCAACATTTAAAATATTATCTAATATCTCTTTATAAGAATTATCCTTTTCAAAATGAGCTGAAGTTATCATATCTAACATGATAGGAGCTGTCTGATAAAGGACAGTTTTACCGATTTGACAACAATTCTTTAGCTATACAATTTGACAAAAACGTCTTTCCAAGTCCAGTAGGACCTAAAAACATAAGATTTTTTTCTTCAGGACTATCAAAATTATCAACAAATTTATGAGCCAACTCACAGATTACTTTAATATTTTCTCTAGGAGATGAATTAGATTTATATAAATCATAATTTGAAGAATTTGAATATAATTCAAAATTAAAATTATCAAAATTTTCTTTTTCAATATTTCCAATATTAGATTTATTATATTCTAAATTAAACATTTTTTGTTTAAGACAAGGACACATTGTAGTTTGAGAGTTATTTACAATATAACCAGTATCCATGCAGATAGAACATTCAAAATTAGGCTCTAAATAGCCATCTGGAATATTCAACTTTTTTAGTAAAGAATTTTTTTCTTTAATCAATTCATCCATTTTTTCTTGTAATTCTTTTAATTTCTGTTCTTTTTTTTCAGGCTCTAAAAATAAAATATCTTTTACAGAACTAATAGATAAATTATTTATTTTTAAATCTAATTCTTCTATTTCAGGATGCTCTAAATAAAGATTGTTTTTTCTATTTTCAGCCTCTAAAATAGCTAATTGCCTTTTAGAATCATATTCAATTAATAATTGTTTTAATAAAGAACCATCCATAACTATCCTTTCAAATTAGCATATAAATTATCCAAATTATCATAATTCCTTTTTATATTATTATTATAATTTGTTTTCTTTTCCAATTCTTTAATATCCTTATTTTTCTGTTTCATTGAAGATAAAAATTTCTCAATTTCAGCAGGTGTTTTTAAATTCCTATCATGCCAGTCAGTAATAATTTTATCTAAATAATCAAAACTAATATTAGACTTAGAAGTAGTTCTTTTTAAAGCAATTTCAATAATATCAATATTATAATTATAATCAACAGTCCACTTTTCAATATAAGCATTTTCATAAACTGTTAAATTCCTATTTAAAGATAACTTTTTAATAATATTCTTTTTAATATTAGAAACCTTTTCTTGTTTTTCATAATAAGAATCTAAATCTGAAAAAGATTTAATATTATTTTTATACCAACTATCTGCAACGACTTGAATATAATTTCTATGTAAAGCAGAATGATCATAACAATAATTAAAAAGTGCAAGCATAACCTGCTCATCAAAACCATATTTTTTAAACCAAAGGTCAATATCATTATACCAAGAAGGAGACATTATACCTTGGAAAAACTGATTATTTATATTTTCAATAGCTTTTGCTCTGTATTGATTTTTTGCATTTTTCTTTATATCTTCAGGAGAAGAAGAAACTTTAGGAGAATACAATTTATGAAGCTCAATTTCTTGAAGATCACATAAAACATAACCAGAATGTTTTTTTACCAAAACACCAAGATCTTCCCAAAACTTAAAAGCCTCCTGAATAGTTTTTAGTGGCAAAGCAAGCTTTTTTGATAAATCATTTATTTTAATATCTTTATCATATTTTGATAAAAAAACAATATATAAATAAACTTTTACAAAATCACCATTTGCAAAAGAAAGATATTCAGTAAAAAAAACATCAGGTATATCAGTATTAGAAAATAAAATTGATTTATCATTTTTATCAAGCTTCATTAGAATTCCTCCATAAATGTTTAATTTAAAAAATTATAACATCTTTGTATAAAATTTACAATTACAATTTGTTGTAAAAATAAATTTTTTGTCTTTTCATGTACTTTATCAAATATAAAAAAATAATAAAAATATTTTCCCTATGAATATTTAAAGCAGTAAAAAGAAAAAAAGGAAGAAATAAAATTATAAATAAATAAATTTTCATAGAAAGTGTTGATACAAGCAAATTTATTATAATAAAAATAAACAAACCATAAATAATATTAATAATTACAGTAGAATAATCTATAAAACCAAACAATTTAAAAGAAAAGTTATAATTTTTAGGAAAAATAAAATTCATAAAACCTCCTTAACCTAATAAATTTCTCATTGAATTAAAACCATTTGTAACATCAGTTGCAAATCCACTAAAGAATTCCCTAATAAAAGAATTAGCCTTCATAAGAGCAAATAAAGTACCAATATATAAAACTTTAATAGTAGTATCAGTAAAAGTATATTTTAAGCTAATAGTAATTAAAAGAATAACTGATACAATAATTTGTACAAAAAGTAAAGAAGCAAAATTTTTAAGCCACATCTTAAAAATCCATTTAGTAGAATCTAAACAAATAGATAAAATTGCAAAAGGGAAAAACAAAATTAAAATTTTAATAAAAATATATCTTAAAGAATAAGTAAAAAGTAAATTAATAGAGCCAAAACACAAAAATGATTTCAGTATACCTGAAAATGTAAAAAGATTAATAGCTGGAAAAGTCTCAGTCAAAAATACATCATTTACTTGTTCAGACCAAAATGAAAAAGAAATATTTATAGAAAAAAAGGATAGACCAATATTTCTTACACAATCAGTAACAAGAGAAAAAATATAAATTATCTGTTCACAAATAAACTGCGAAAAATTAATTAATAAAGCACATAAAACAAATTTTGAAATAAACTGAAGCGGAGACTGAGAAGAATTAGACATAGAAAAATGAGAAAATAAATGAGAAATAGCATAATAAATTAAAACAGCAAAAAGCAAGGCATTTGCAATTAAAATAATACCATTAGCCTTATCAGACAAAAGATTAGAAAAATAACTATTATCTAAAATATCAGTATTTATAAAAGTTATTTCATCTAAAATTTTAAAAACATTACCATCTAAAGAATCCTGCAAACTCTTAAAAATAGTATTTAAAGAATTTACTATTGTATCTGTTATATTATTTGTTTCCAATTTTCCTCCTAACTTACTAAAGTATTAATAGTAGATAAAATTAAATCTATAGAAAGAATAAAAGCATAAGAAAAAAGAGCACTCTTTATAAGCTTTTTCCCTGTACGCATTTTTTCTTCATCACCAAAACTAAATTTTTTCATTAAAACACCACTACCAACAGCAATAGCTGCAGCAGGTGTAGAAATTTTTATTATCCAAGATTCTATCTTTTCAAAAGCAGAGTTTAAAGTAGAAATTAATTTTGGATAAGCAGAAAAAGAACTATTATCTGCACAAAATATAAAAACAATAAACAAAAATAAAATAAATAAAATATAATATTTTAGTTTAGAAAAATTTTTCATCTAAATCAAATCCTTTCATATTATAATAAAAATTTTTTTCGGGAGAGTCATCTTTAAAATATGGTTTAAGAAATATCTGTGAAGGATAAAGGATTTTTGAACCATCTGAAATAAATCCAAGACAAGAAAAAGTCTTAAGTTCTTGAGTAAAAAAATTAGTATCATATAAAAAATCTTTTTGACTATAAGTATTAACACTTTCTGATAAACTAGAATCTTGAGAAATAAAAGAATTAGTAAAAAAATTAAAATTTGTAGACTTTGCATTTTCAGAAATAGTCAAAGAAGAACGTTCTTTTTCTTCTTTCCCAAGCTGTTTTTGAGCTTCTTCAATAGTAAAAGAATCATCTGTCCTAAACCAAAATTTATTGATTAAACATTGAATAATAACCCTAGTATTATTAGAATTATTTAAAGTATTTAAAAGAGAAGTGTAACTCTGAGTAGCAACAATATTTATACATCTAGCCTCACGTGATTGAGAGAAAAAAGAAGCATCAGATAAAGTAACATATTCATGATATTCATCACATAAAAAGCAGGAAGTACGCATTTCATCACTAGAAAGATACGAAAGAGAAGATAAAATTTCAGCTTGAAAATCTAATTTCAAATAAGCAGAAATAATTTTGGATAACATAGAATACTCAGAAATATTCATATCTAAAACAACTATTTTTCCATTATCTAAAACATCTTTGAAACTATAAAAACTTAAATCAGATTCAGGAGAGCAAAAGATTTTTGATATTTCAGGATCAGATACAAAAATATTAGTTATTCGAGAGATTTCAGATTTTAAAATAGATAAAACACGAGAATCTAAATTAAAAAATTCATTTTCAAAAAAATCAATACAAGTATATAAAATTTCTATCTGCTCATGAGAAAGCTTTCTTTCAATAAATTTTTTTCTTAAAAATTCAATCTTTTCTTTATAATAAGAATCAGATGAAATTAATTTGTGAAGCTCTATAAAAGTAACATAGTTATTGTTATATAATCTACAGAGCTTTATAGCCTCAGTTAATACTTGTTCAGACTTATCAATCCAATATGTCTCAGGATTATTAGGACTAAAAAGAGTTAAAATAGTTTTCAAACGATTAGCCAAAACCTGAGCTTTCAAATGTGGCTTATGAAGCGGATTATATCTAGTATCATGATTAAGTCCAATAATAATCAAATCATCTAATCTATTACAATTCTTAGCTATTTGACTTACATATTTATGATAATTTCCCTTTACATCTAAAATCAAAAATGCTAATTTTTCATTTGGATTAGAACTTTTAAATTCTATAAGTTGCTTTGTAAGAGGATACAAGAGAGAACTAGTTTTTCCAGTACCAATACCACCTGTAACTAAAATATTTTGAAATAATCCTTTTTCAGGAATAAACACAGATTCATCAGAAATATTCTTACCAATATACAAAGAAAGTTCGTCTGGATTTAAAGAAAAATTAGTAGAAACTTTTTTTTCTAAATTAATTTTCTTAGAGAATAAACGAAGATAAAAAGAATAAATAAAATTAGAAATAATCAATCCAGAAATAATACAAGAAAAAATAAAAGTATTTTTTAAAATGCTCCAAACTTTAGGATATAATAAAGAAATATCAAAAGGATGAATAGCATAAGGAAAAACTATAGAATTAGCCTTAAAAATTGGACTAAAAAAATAAATAAAAATAAAAAAATAAATGATTGTAAAAAAAGCAACAAAAATAAAACGGAATAATTTTCTTTTCAAAATACCTCCTTAAAATTAATTAATATTTTTTTTGATTTTCAATTTTGAACCTTGTTTTTTGTGAATAAATAAGATTTCAAATAAAGAATAAAGATAATAAAAACAAATAAAAACATGTATAAGCAAAACAATAAAAAATGCGTGAATTAAATTATTCAAAGTAACCTCCTAAAATGGAGCCCCCATATAAATTACCAAAATAATACAACAAAAAATGAAATTTGTCTATACTTTTTCAAAAAAATATGATAAAATACAAAACGAAATATTAATAAGGAGGTAGCTTCATGATAGAGAAAAACACAAAAATAGGTGAATTATTAGAACAAAGTCCAGAAAAAGCAGATATATTATTAGATGCAGGAATGCACTGCTTAGGATGCCCAGCTTCTCAAGCAGAAACTTTAGAAGAAGCATGTGATGTTCACGGAATAAATGTAGATGAATTACTAGAAAAATTAAATGCTTAAAATTATATAAGAGGGTGTCTTTTTAAGACACCCAAACTCTTCAAAAATGCATCTATAGCTCAGTAGGATAGAGCGCTCCCCTCCTAAGGGAGAGGTCACAGGTTCGATTCCTGTTAGGTGCACCAAACACGAAAAAACCTATAACTGTTGTAAATACTTAGTTATAGGTTTTTTTATTTTTTTATTTAATGCAACTGGCTTAAATATGTTATTTGTATTGGAATTATTGACTTTTGTCAAAATTTTAAGTATAATAAATATAGGAAATGAATAACCGCAGTGAATGCGGTTACCACTACATAAGAGTATAACAACACATTC
>CANQZP010000056.1 GCA_947628395.1 uncultured Clostridia bacterium | reverse complement strand
AAAACAGCATAGAAGATATACTGTTTTTGCTCGAATAAGAAACGAGTATTGCTAGGCGGATGAGGGAGTCATCGACGCAGACGTACATAGGTACGTTGAGGAGAGACGACTGAAATCCAACAACGCAAGACGAAGTTTATTATTAGAGCTGGTAAAAATGTTCACAACTGCAACATACACATGCTGCAATTTGGGCAATAATTGCTTTTACAAAGCTTGGATTTGGGGATAAAGCTGTAAACTTGTATGAAATGATAAGTCCAATAAATCATACAAATAATATAGAAAAAGTAAACACGTATAAAATTGAACCTTATGTAATAGCTGCTGATATTTATAGTAATAAAGATATGTTAGGTAGAGGTGGCTGGAGCTGGTATACGGGCTCTAGTAGCTGGTTTTATAAAGCTGGAATTGAAAATATATTAGGAATAAAAATTGAAAAAGGAATTTTAAAAATTAATCCATGTATTAAATCAGATTGGAAGGAATATGAGATAAGGTATCGTTTTGGAAAGAGTATTTATGAGATTAAAGTATATAATCCAGATGGTAAAAATACTGGTGTAGAGGAAATAAAGATAAATGGAATTATCCAAAAAGAAAAAGAAGTTATTTTAAGGGATGATGGAAAAAATTATAATATTGAGATAAAAATGTAAAAAAAATGCAAAAAAAACTTGTGCAAAAAATTCTTTTGTGATATAAGTATTTTAATGATATAAAAACGGAAAGGGGTACCTTAATGGAAGAATTAGATATTGGAAGAGATATGAATAAAAAGACAATATTAATTGTTGATGATGAAGAGAGTATTGTTGAATTATTAGCATATAATTTAGAAAAAGAAGGATATAATACGCTTCAAGCAAATGATGGAACTACGGCTGTTGATATAGCTTTAAGGGAAAAACCTGATTTAATATTATTAGATGTAATGCTTCCTAATATGGATGGAATTAGTGTATGTAAAAGAATAAGATATTCTTTGAATGTACCTATATTGATGATTTCTGCTAAAGATACAGAACTTGATAAAGTTGTTGGATTAGAAATGGGGGCAGATGATTATATAACAAAGCCATTTAAAATTAGGGAAGTTATGGCTAGAATTAAAGCAAACCTAAGAAAGTCTGAGCTAATGGTACAACCTGAAGTAAAGAGTGAATCAGAAGAAAATAAAATAGTTGTTGGAGATTTAAGCTTAGATTTGAAGAAAATAGAGGCTAGAGTAAAAGGTGAAGTAGTTGATTTAACTATTAAAGAATTTGAAGTATTAAAATATTTAGCTACACAACCAGGAGAAGTAGTAACAAGAGAGATGTTACTAAAAAAAGTTTGGGGTTATGATGATTATGTGGGAGCAATAAGAACTGTTGATGTTACAGTAAATAGAATAAGAGATAAAATAGAAAAAGATAAAGCAAATCCAAAAATCTTGATAACAAAAAGAGGAGTAGGATACTATGTAGTAGGAAATAAGCAATAAGATGAAAAAGGAGATTCAAACGAATCTCCTTTTTAAATGAATTTTAATTATCGGTCGAGTATTTCTTTTATAGTAACAGTTGATAATTTAGAATATTGGGATTCCGTTACAATGTTTGATTGTGTGGCATAGAGTTTCATAACTTTTTTAGAAAATATTAAAGAAACTTTTGGAAGGTGTTCCCTTTTGTTTTATAAAATATTACATCTCTATTACATATTTTTATAAACTCTTGAATAATGAAAATAAAGTGATATAATAAGAAAAATACTGATTTAGAGGTAAAAGATGTTAAAAAGTATACAGATAAAAATAGTGCTGATTTTTATGATACTTGGGATGTTTATGTTGGGAGCACTTGGAGTTTTATTTGGGTATGAACTTCAAGAGGTTAATAAAGCAGCTGTAGCAGGAGAAAATGTATCTGAATTAGTACTTTCTCAGATAGAAGAAACTAAAATTATAACTCTAATAGCAATAGGTGTATTTGCATTAATATCTATAATTATTGGATTAGTATTTCTAAAAGTTATTATAAGACCAATTCTAAAATTAATTAAAAATGCTGAGTTAGTTGCAAATGGTGAGCAATCAGAGATAAAATATTTAGAAGATAGCAAGACAAAAAATGAAATAGATGAACTTACAAAAGCATTTAGTCTTATGCACAATGAGCTGAATGAAAACTTAAATGAAGTATCTAGGCAAAAAAAACAAATAGAAACAATTCTTCTTCATGTGACAGATGGAATTATTGCATTTAATTTAGAAGGAGAAATAATTCACTGTAATAGAGCAGCAGAACAGTTTTTAGAATTGACAGATAGTGATGATTCATTTAATAAAATATTTGACAAATTGGATGTAGATATAAACTTAGAAAAAATAATTTATCTGGAAAATTGGACATCAACAGAGCAAAGAATAACTTTGGGAGATAAGTCATTAAACTTATTTTTTGCACCTTTTAAAGATGAAAACGATAGACCTGGTGGAGTTATAATAGTAATTCAAGATATTACAGAACATGTAAAATTAGATATGATGAGAACAGAGTTTGTAGCAGATGTATCACATGAGTTAAAAACTCCAATTACATCAATTTTAGGATATGCAGATACTCTTTTAGAAGGTGAATGTGATGAGAATATTTCAAAAAAATTCTTAGAAAGAATATCTGATCAAGCCAAAAGAATGGCAGTACTCGTAAGCGATTTATTAACTTTATCTAGATATGATACTGAAACTGTAAATACAAAGAAAACAGAATTTGATTTGGGAGAATTAGTTAAAAATACTTATGATAATTTAATTTTTGAAATAGAAAAGAAAAACCAAAAAGCAGAATGTTTTGTAACAGCTAATGTTCCTTATGTTTATGCTGATAGAGCAGGAATAGAAAGAGTAGTAACAAATATACTTACAAATGCTATAAAATATACTCCAGAAGGTGGAGAAATAAAAATTTACGTAGGATTTGTATATAATGATGCATACATAAAAATTATTGATACAGGAATAGGTATTCCAGAAGAAGATTTGGAAAAAATATTCGAAAGATTTTATAGAGTAGATAAGGCTAGAACTAGAGAAATGGGAGGAACTGGACTTGGACTTTCTATAGCTAAAGAAATCATAGAAAAAAATGATTCAAGAATTGATATTAAAAGTGAGTTAGGTAAAGGTACAGAAGTAGTTATAAGAATACCTACAAAGCGTGCAGAGGAAAAAAATGAAAAAGATAAATAAAAAGGAGAGAGAAAAATGGAAGATATGTTAAATAATTTAAGCCTAAATGGTACAGAAAAAATTATTTTTTTAGTGGGAGCTGTATTAGTAATAATAATCATTTTAATGATTACATATAAATTAGATAGTATGCCACCACGTGAAAAGGTTAAAAAAGCTAAGAAAAATAGAGAGAAAGATTTAGATGAAAATAATGAAATAGAAGAAGTAAAAGAGGAAGAATTTGAAGATTTGGTTTCAGAGGAAGATATTAATTCTGATGATGAATTAGAATCATTTGATTTAGATGAAAAAGATGATGAACTTGAGAATTCTATAGTGGATAAAGAAGATGATGATTTTGCAGATGAAAAAGATGATGATGATGATTTTGATGATATAGATATTTATGCTTATGATCAAAATAAATATAATGATGAGGAAACAGATGATACTCAAGATGAGGGAATGTTTACATTTACTGATGATAATTCAGATGATGAAGTATATGATGAAACATTAGATGATAGTGTAGAAGGAGTACAAGATAATAATATAGGGGATATAGCTGATTCAGATAGTTTGTTTACGGCAAATGAGGAGGAAGATTTAGAAGTAGATAACTTACCAGAAGAGAAGCCTACAAAGAAAACTACAACTAAAAAAACAACAGCTAAAAAGACAACAACAGCAAAAAAGACTACAAGGAAGAAGAAAGAAGACCAATAATAAAGGAAGGTAAGAAAAAAAGTGAATCCTAAAGTAAAAAATGCATTAGAATGGGGATATTGTATAATAATAGCAATTGTTTTAGCATTGCTAGTTAGATATTTTGTTGGAACTCCAACTATAGTAAAACAACCATCTATGTATCCAACATTAAAACCAGACCAAAGGTTAATATTGAATAGATTAGCTATAACATTTCATAAAGATTTAAAAAGAGGAGAAATTATAACTTTTGAAGCTCCAAGTGAATCAATTGTTCCAGAAATAGAAGCTGATTTAAATAATGCAGTAGCAAAATATGAAAATGAACCTAAAGGAATTTTTAAGAAATTTGTATATTATGTATTAGAAATTGGAAAAACAAGTTATATAAAAAGGGTAATAGGACTTCCTGGTGAACGTGTAAAAATAGAGAATAATAAAGTCTATATAAATGGAGAAGAATTAGAAGAAGATTACTTGAATGATGATGTTGTGACAACTGATGGAGGAGGAGTTTTCACTGATTTGATAGTTCCGGAAGGTACAGTATTTGTAATGGGGGATAATAGAACTAAGAGTACTGATAGTAGAGCATTTGGTTGTGTACCAATTGAAAAAGTTGAAAGTAAAGTTGCATTTAGATTTTGGCCATTAAATTTATGGGGAAATCCAGATAAAAAATAATTTTTTAAGGGGTACAAATTGAAACTAGATGATATAATGGGAAATAAAAAGAATAGGAATTTTTTGGATAATCTAGCAAAAAATAATAATATATTACATAGTTATTTATTTGTAGGAAAAGAAGGAATTGGTAAAAAATTAATTGCAAAAGAATTTGCAAAGAAAATATTATGTTTTAATAAAACAGCTACTGATGAATGCAAATCTTGTACATGTTATGAATCAAATAACCATCCTGATTTTTCTATTTTAAACGAGGAGTCTAATGTAATAAAAATTAATGATATAAGGGAACTTATAGAAAAAGTAATTGAAAAACCAATTTTATCTGAGAAAAAAGTTTATATTATAAATGATGCAGATAAGATGACAAAAGAAGCTCAAAATTGTTTATTGAAAACTTTAGAGGAACCTCAAGATTATGTAGTAATAATATTAATTGCTGAAAATGAAAACAAAATATTAAATACAATAAAATCAAGATGTACTAGAATATTATTTGAAAATCTAACAAATAGTGAAATAGAAGAATTGCTAAAAAAAGAAAATATAAATATTGACATTAATAAAAATATGTATGATTTGTTTGGTGGAAGTATTGGAAAAGCTAAAAAGATGATACAAAAAAAAGAGCTATATGATTTAGTAGATAATTTGTTAGAACATATAGAAACATCAGATGAATTAGAGTTTTTTTTAGAGGGAAAATCTATCTATATAAAAGAGGATATTCAAGATATTTTAGAATATTTTATTGTTTCACTTTATAATTTGAAAGATAAAAATATAAATTATTTAAATGGAATAGATATTGTTCAAGATACAATAAATAAATTAAATAGTAACTGTAATTTTGATATGTGTATAGATAATATGCTATGGAAACTATGGGAGGATGTAAATGAAAACTATAGTAGGAGTTAGATTTAAAAAGCCTGGGAAAACCTACTACTTTGATCCAGGAAATTTAAATATAAATAAAGATGAAAAAGTAATAGTTGAAACTACTTTAGGAGATGAACTTCGGAGAAGTTGTTATTGCAAATAAACAGGTAGATGATAAGTCAGTTGTAGAACCATTAAAAAAAGTGTTAAGGATAGCTACAGATAAAGATATAAAAATGTATGAAGAATATAAGGCAAAAGAGCCTGAAGCTCTTAAAGTATGCCAAGAGAAAATAGAAAAACATAATTTAAAAATGAAGTTAATAGACGCTGAATATAAATTCGATGGAAGTAAATTAATTTTCTATTTTACAGCTGATGGAAGAATTGATTTTAGAGATTTAGTAAAAGATTTAGCTTTGGTATTTAAAACAAGAATTGAATTAAGGCAAATAGGAGTAAGAGATGAGATAAAGAGAATTGGTGGAAATGGTGTCTGTGGAAGAGAGCTTTGTTGTTGTTCTTTCCTTGGAAACTTTGAAACTGTATCAATAAAGATGGCAAAAGAACAAAATATATCTCTTAATCCATCTAAAATATCTGGATGTTGTGGAAGACTTATGTGTTGTTTAAAATATGAGCAAAATGTTTATGATGAGAAATTAAAAAAGCTTCCAAAAATAGGAGCAATTGTAGATACGCCAGAGGGAGAGGGAGAAGTTTGCTCTATTGAAACATTAAAAGAAATTTTGAAAGTAAAAATTTCAGATGGTGAAGATGTATTTTTTAGAAAATATAAGTTAGATGAAATAAAAGTAATAAAAGATGCAGAAGATGAAGAAGAGAATTTGGATGTCGAAGATCAAGAAGAATTGGAAGAACTAAAAAAATTAGAGAATTTGGAGCAAATTGAAAGTAATAATCAAAACGAATCCATATAAACTTTTAGGGGAGAAAAAAATGAAAACACTAATTAAAAATGCAGTATTATTAGATATGGTGGAAAATAAGCCTAATATTAGAAAAACAGATATATTAATAAATGACAAAATAATTGAAAAAATAGATCAAAATATTGAAAATTTAAATTATGAAAATGTAATTGATGCTAATGAAATGATAGTAATGCCAGGACTTGTAAATACTCATACTCATTTAGCTATGAGTATTTTTAGAGGATACAAAGATGATAGGAAATTAATGGATTGGCTAGAAAATGCAATATTTCCAGTAGAAGATAAGTTAAGACCAGATGATATTTATTGGAATTCATATTTATCTTGTATAGAAATGATAAAATCAGGTACTACAACTTTTAATGACATGTATTTTAGAATGGATAAAACTATCGAAGCAGTAGAAAATTCAGGAATGAGAGGCGTTATAGCTTGGAGCATTACTGATGATTCTATTAGAGACAAAATAGAAAGAACTAGAGAATATTTTTATAAGTATAATTATAAAGATAGTAAAATAAAAATTTATGTATCTGCTCATGCACCATATACTTGCAATCCAGAAACTATAAAATTATGTGTTGATTTAGCAAAAGAATTAAATACAGGAATACATATTCATTTATCAGAAACCACTAAAGAAGAAGAAATTATAAGTGAAAAATATGGTCAAACTGCTACTGAATATTTAAATGATTTAGACTTATTTGATGTGCCAGTAGTATTAGCACATGGAATATATATTTCTGATTCAGATTTAGAGATTTTGAAAAATATTAGAGGTGGAATATCTCATAATCCAATTAGTAATTGTAAATTATCTTCAGGAATTTGTAATGTAACAAAATTAAGAAAAAATGGAATAAATGTAGGGATTGGGACTGACGGAATTGGAAGTACATCTACATTAGACATGTTTGAGGAAATGAAAACAGCAGCATATCTTCAAAAAATAAATACTATGGAGCCAACATCTATAAATGCTTATGAGATTTTGAAAATGGCTACAATAGAAGGTGCTAAGGTTTTAGGCTTAGATGATGAGATAGGAACTGTAGAAGTCGGAAAAAAAGCAGATTTGATTTTTATAGATAATAATAAAACTCACCTTTATCCAGAAAATGATATTTGCGCAAATTTAGTATATTCAGCAAATGGTGCAGATGTTGATACAGTTATGATTGATGGAAAAATTATAATGCAAGATAGAAAATTATTAGATATAGATGAAGAAAAAGTTAAAGAAAAGGTTGATAAAATAGTTAAAAGATTGTTATAATTGTTATATTGAAGGGAGGTGTTATATATGGCATACAAAATTACAGATAAATGCATAAAATGTGGAGCTTGTGCTGGAGCTTGCCCTGTTAGCTGTATTTCTGAGGGAGAAGAATTCTATAAAATAGATCCAGAAATCTGTATTGAATGTGGAACTTGCGCAGGTGTTTGTCCAGTTGAAGCACCAGTTCAAGACTAAGTTTAAAGATTATACATATGAAAAAATTTAATTACTTAGACTAATAACTATTGACATTTACAGTAATATTAATGTATAATATGTAACATCAGTAGAGACAAAGTACATAAAAATTAAATAAAGTTAAATCCCACAAAATGGTTTAAGCTTCGGAAGGAGGGAAAAATAGATGTCAGAAGTTAAAGTTAAAGATGGTAATATAGAAGATGCTCTTAAAAGATTTAAAAGACAATGTGCTAGAAATGGAGTAATTCAAGAAGTAAGAAAAAGAGAGCATTATGAAAAGCCAAGTGTTAGAAGAAAGAAAAAATCAGAGGCTGCTAGAAAAAGAAAATTTTAAAAAACTAAAAAACGTTAGAAATAACGTTTTTTTTGTTAAATAAAAGGAGGAAAATTTCTATGAAAGAAAAATTAAAAGAGGCTTTGAAGGAAGCTATGAAGGAAAAAAATGAGGTAAAGAAAAATACTATTCAAATGGTAAGAGCAGCGATTTTGCAGGTTGAAAAAGATAAACAAATAGAATTATCAGATGATGAGATAATTAATGTTATTGCTAAAGAGGTAAAAAAGAGAAAAGATTCTTTATCTGATTATGAAAAGGGTGGAAGAGAAGATTTGGTAAATCAAATTAAAGAGGAGATTTCTTATTTGGAGATATATTTGCCAAAGCAATTAGAAAGAGAAGAATTGGTAGAAATAATAAGAGATGTTATTGTAGAGGTTAATGCTGAGTCTATGAAGGATATGGGTAAGGTTATGAAGGCTGCAAAGGAGAAGATTGGAAATAGGGCTGATGGAAGGGCTATTAATGAGGTGGTAAAGGAGCTACTTGAAAATAAATAAAAATTATAGATGAAAAGTTTCAAAATACTAGGACGGCAATGTTTATTTAAGTTAAGAAAAATTTTTTCACTCATTAAAGCAGTATAATAATTGATTTTTAAATAGCT
>CANQZP010000055.1 GCA_947628395.1 uncultured Clostridia bacterium | reverse complement strand
ATAAGGCGTACTTTTTGTACGGTGATTAAATTTCAAATGAAGTTTGACAACGCCAAAATTGTAATTATTTTTCAACCCTCTGCATCTCCTTTTACTTGTGACTCATATACCTCTCTATAAATATCATTATTTTTAAGCAATTCCTCATGTGTGCCTATTCCATTTATCATTCCATTATCCATTACAATTATCTTGTCTGAATCTTGGACAGATGATATTCTTTGGGCTATAATAATTTTTGTTGTATCTGGAATATTTTCTTTAAAGGCTTTTCTTATTAAGCTTTCAGTTTTTGTATCTACTGCACTTGTTGAATCATCAAGTATAAGTATTTTTGGATTTTTTAAAATAGCTCTTGCTATACATATTCTTTGCTTCTGACCTCCAGATACATTGCTTCCACCTTGTTCTATATATGTATCATATCCATCTGGAAAAGCTTCTATAAATTCATGAGCTTGAGCTAGTTTACAAGCATTTTTCATTTCTTCATCAGTTAAATCTTCTTTTCCCCAACTTAAGTTTTCTTTTATTGTTCCTGAAAATAATTCATTTTTCTGTAAAACCATTGCTACATTACTTCTTAATGTTTTAATATCATAATCTCTAACATCAATTCCACCTATTTTTATACTTCCAGTTGTTACATCATAAAGTCTTGGGATAAGCTGAACTAAAGTAGATTTTGATGAACCTGTACCTCCAATTATTCCAATAGTTTCCCCTGACTTTATATTTAAGTTTATATCTTTTAAACATAATTTATTTTCATCGTTTACATAGCTAAAATTAACATTTTCAAATTTTATTGAACCATCTTTTACTTCTTTTATTGGATTTTCTTTATTGGTCAAATTGCTTTTTTCGTCCATAAGTTCTACTATTCTTTCTCCTGAAGCTCTTGAAATCATAATTGTTACTAATACCATTGATAGCATCATTAAAGACATTAATATTTGCATTGCATAACTTATAAAGCTTGTGAATTCTCCAGTTGTTAAGTTGTTCATAACTATTTGTTTTCCACCGAACCATGAGATAAGTACGATTATTGTTGCTACTGTAAATTGCATTAATGGACTGTTTAATGCAACGATTTTTTCTGCTCTTGAAAATTCTTTATATATCTGGTTAGATGTTTTATAAAATTTCTCTATTTCTTTATCTTCTGTTACAAAAGATTTTACAACTCTAACTCCTCTTACATTTTCTTCAACTGTATTATTAAGTCTATCATATATTGATATTGCTTTTTCAAATATTGGGTGTGCTTTTGTTGCAATAAGATATAGCCCTAGTCCAAGTAATGGAACAGCTACTAAGAATATTATGGCTAGTTTTACATTTATTACAGCTGCCATTATTAGTGAAAATATAATTATTAGTGGAGCTCTTACTGCCATTCTTATTATCATTTGAAATGCCATTTGAATATTGTTTATATCTGTTGTGTGTCTTGTTACAATACTTGATGTTGAGAATTTATCAATATTTGAAAATGAGAAGTCTTGTACGTTATAATAAATTTTCTTTCTTACATTTTTTGCAAATCCTGCTGTTGCTTTTGCTGCATATTTTCCTGATTTTACTCCTGTGTATATTGCTATAAATGAGCATATAATTAGTAAAATTCCAATTGCAATTATTGCTTTACTGTCTTTTTTATTTATTCCATTATCTATTAAAAATGCCATTAAGAATGGAATTATAACGTCAAAAGCACATTCTATCCCTACAAATATTGGTGTTAATATTGTTTCTTTTTTGTATTCTCCTATACATTTTGCAAGTTTTTTTATCATGTTGCCCTCCTAAATTATTTATGGAAATATTGTATCATTAAATTTTAGATTACTCAATTATTTTTTCAGACATGGGGACGGCAATGTCTATTTAAGTTAAAGAAATATGCCCTAAAAAAAGCAAATATAATAATTGATTTTTTTATAGCTTTGCTGTCGCAACTTTCAGATTAAAAAGTATTTCGTAGGGGCGATTATCAATCGCCCGTTCTTCGAAGAAAATGCGAAATACAAAAATATCTGTAAGTTGCTTCAATCGCACTCGCTTCGCTCGTTTGGTCGCTGCGCAGCTATTTAAAAATCAATTATTATACTGCTTTAATGAGTGAGAAAATTTTTCTTAACTTAATGACATTGCCGTCCCCATGTCTGAAAAAACTTATCAACAAATTCATAAAAAAGTGTACATAATATTGATTTTTATGAAAAGTTATGATAAAATATTCCTAGTTTTAAACTAAATTTAAAAAGGAGAGTTTAATAATATGGAAAGTCGCTATGGAGAAATTGTTTATTTATTAAATCAAATGCTTACAGATGAAGAAAGAGCAAGATTTTTATTGACTTATTTAAATGAAGAAAAAGATTTATCAAATGAAGATAAAATTGCTCTAGAAAAAATATTAAATGGATATGATGTAGATTTAGAAAAATTAAAAACATCTATTAAAGAAATAAATAAGCCTTTTGAAGCTCAAAATATATATGAAGGTTATTTAGGATTAGGTTTTAAATCTTTAGAAGAACAATTTAAAGAAGCTACTGGTAAAAATATGACTGAAACAGATGAATTTGAGATTGTTTATGATGGTGCTGATGATTTTGAAGATGGTAGTTATACTCCTTTTAAAATAGTAAGAGTAAAACCTGAAAATACTTTGGCTAATTCTAAAGTAGAAGAAAATATTCCTGAAAATAGTAATTGGTCAAATGGTTGGGATGGCGAAGAAAGAGATAATGGAACAGCTAGTGCTCATTATGGAGCTAGTAAAGTAGAAATAAAAAATAATAATTGGGCAGGTGACTGGAGTAATGAAGGAGAAGATTGGGGAATAGTTAGTGCTCACTATGAACATATTTCAAAACCTCAAGAATCTAATATATCTAGTAAACCTGAGGAAAATAATGAAAATCAAGTTAGAATAGAAAAAAAAGATGAAGTAAACGAAGAAAAAATTGATGAAGTTTCTCAATCTACTAATGATATCAGTAACAATGAAGAATCTGTTCCTTCAAATATTGAAGAGCCAAAATCAGAGGAAAATAACGATGTAGATAATTCTAAAAGGTATAAAAATGAAATTCAAATTCTTCTTGATGCAGAAACGGAATATGCAGAATTATTTTTTGATGGTGAAATTATAAATAAAAAACCTTTAGTTTCAAGTAGCAAAGAAAAAAGAGAATTATTTAAGTCTTTAGATGTAAAAGGAAAAATAAAAGGAATTTTATCTGAATATATGTTGCCTAAAAAGAAAGTTGATTTATTTGGTAATTCTCATAGAAAGAACATGCGTGTTCCTAGTTATGATGTAAAAAAAGTTCTTAAAAATATAGATCCTTCTATTTTGAAAGTATTAGCTGATCAAAAAGTATCTATAATGCATTTTAATAAAAAAAGAAAAATTAATTTATTATATAATTATATCGATGCAGTTTGTATATCTACTATGTTCCATGACATTCCATATTCTCTTACTGAAAATAATATAAATATTGATTATGATTTAAGACATGCTAGTGTTATATCTGCTGAGAGGGTTTCTAAATATGCTGAGAAGTCTAGTCGTCTTTCTATTGCTAATATTAAAGGAAATTTAGTAAGACCTACTCTTTTTGAAAAGATAAAAAACTTTTTTAATAGAGATTATGTTTATGAAGTAACTCCTGGTATAGAAGAAAAAAATCGTGAATTATTTGCAAATAATGATAAAACTACTAATATTGATGATATAAAATTACAAAATTATGATGGCCATATAGAAGAAAATGCTAGAAATGCTATGGGACATCTAAATAATGATAAATCTAATGATATTAGTTTTACTAAATAGAAATTAGAATATTTAAGACGTATGGACGGAGTTTTTGTCTAAGAATTTTTAGTTCTTGGGAAAAAACTCCGTTCTCATATTTAAAATTTGATAAAAAATATATATTTATTGTATAATTATTATGATTGGGGGAAATATTTATGAAAAAAGTTGCTATTATTACTGGTGCATCTAGAGGGATTGGCAGAGATATTGCTATAACCTTAGCTAAACAAAATATTAATGTTATTGCTAATTATAATAAATCTGAAAAAGAAGCAAATGACTTAAAATTAAGATTGGAAAAAGAAAATATTTCTATTGATTTGTTTAAAGCTGATGTTTCTAAAAGAAGTGATATTACAAGAATGATAGATTTTGTTATTAATAAATATGGTAGAATAGATATTTTAATAAATAATGCAGGTATTGATCTCGTAAAAGAATTTTCTAAAACGACAGATGATGATTGGAATAATATTATTAATACTAATTTATATTCTGCTTTTGCTACATCTCAAGAAGTTGTAAATACTATGATTAGTCAAAAAAGTGGTTTAATAATTAATATTTCTTCTATATGGGGATTGGTTGGGGCTTCTTGCGAAGTTTTATATTCTGTTTCTAAGGCTGGAATGGATGGTCTTACTAAGGCACTCTCAAAAGAATTAGGGCCTTGTAATATAAGAGTAAATTCGATTGCTCCTGGCCTTATTGATACTGATATGAATAAAGATTTATCTTATGATGATTTAGAAAAAATTAAATATGATACTCCTCTTGGTAGAATTGGTAGAGTTTCTGATATTTCTAAGTGTGTAAAGTGGCTTATTGATGATGAGTTTACAACTGGGCAGGTTATTTCTATAAATGGTGGATGGGTAATAAATTAAAAAGGTCAAGCAAAAATGTAAGGCAGACAAAAGGGCGGACGCAAGGCCCGCCCCTACTAATAACTGTCCGTCTTTGTAAGAACGGGCGATTAAAATCGCCCAACAAAAAAGATAGCTTTTTGCTATCTTTTAATTATTATTGTTATGTGCTTTTTTGTAATTTCCTGATACTAATCTAGGCAAGTATGTAATTATTTTATATATTGCAAGTTTAATTTTCTTTGTTAATATATAAGATTTTCTAAGTTTTCTAGGAGATGTTAAACTAAAATTATTTTCCTGAACTATTAAATCTGTTTCAACATGTTCTATTGGGAATATATAGTTTTCTTCATTGTTGTTATCCCACTCATCTTTCTCATTTTTAAAACAAAAACGAAATGTATCGCTTTTTATTAATTCTATTTCAGTTTGAAAACCTAATTCTGATTTTTCCATTTTTACATCATGTAATTCTTCCCAGTTTTCTCCAAATCCATAATGAATATACACTTCTTCTGAATTATCTTGAAAAAATTTACCTGAATACGAAATTTTAACATTAGTATTTGGTGTTAATTTATCTGTATTAAAAAATATATTTTTTGTTAATTCCATAACAAATCTCCTTAAAAAATCTTTTGTATAAATATTATATTATTTAAAAATATTTTATTCAATATATTGCGACAAATAAAATATCTTTGTTATAAAATTGTAAACATTTTGTTATTTTTCGACAAATACCTTTCCTATTATTCTGAAAGTATCAGCATCTGAAATATCTATATCTTTAGCAAAAATAGCATCTGATTTTAGTACAACTTTATTTTTCTTGTATAAAATTCTTCTAACAATAAATTGATTATTATATTCAAATAGCCCAAATTCTTTATGTAGAGGTATTGTATTTGGCTCTAAATAGCATATAGTATCTTTAGGAATGCTATTTTTTAATGCTTCATCTGTCATTTTAAATGCACATGCTGCTGTTGGGAATTCTCTTGGGGCTTCAACAAAAGAATCTATTTTTATAAGTGGTATTTTATCATAATAAATAGAATTTAATAATTCAAATTCTTGTTGTTCTTCTGTTACTTCTTTGTCATAAGTAAAAAATACAGGTTGATATGGTATTTTTAATGCATCACAAATAGTTTTTAAAGCCTTATGACTTGGTTTTCTTTCTCCTTTTTCAATATGTGTTAAGTGTCCAACATTTATTCCTGTCAAAGTTGAAAGGTCTGTTTTTGAAATTTGTCTATCTTCACGAATTCTTGCAAGTAATTGTCCTAACATATAACTAATTCTCCTTTTTCTTAATATATATCATTATATAAAATAAATATTTTTTTGTCTAGAAGATTTAAAAAAATTAACTTTAGTTTAAAAACAATGAATAAAATATTGATAAAAAAATACATATATGTTAAGATATAATTGTTATATGTCAATTTTCATATAAAGGGGAATTAAAAATGAATAAAGAAGATTTAAAAGAAAAAAATGAAAAAACTAAAAGTACTAAAGAGGTGAAAAGCGAAAAAGAAAAAAGTAATAATGACATAAAAGATGACAAAAAAAGTAAGAAAAAGAAAGAACTTAACATTAATTCTCAAGAGTATATTGATGAAAAAATTAGAAAAAAGAAAAAGAGAATTAAAATTGCTATTATTTCTGTAATAGTTATAGTTTTGTTATTAATCCTTTGTACTGTTTTTGCAATAATTACAATGTTAAATAATAAAATTGTTGCTAATGTAACCATAAATTCAGTTGATGTATCTGGTTTAACATCTCAAGAAGCAAAAGAAAAGTTGAAAAAAGAACTTTCTAATGGGTTATCTCAAACACTAAAGTTCCATAATAAAGATTATGAAGCTGAATTTACTACAGAAGATTTAGAAGTAACTTATAAAATAGATGAAACTGTTGAAAAGGCTTATAATATTGGAAGAAATAATAATTTAATTTTCAATAATTTTAATGTTATTAAAAAATTTTTTGTAGATGAAAATTTGCAAATTGATACAACATATAATGTTGAAAAATTAGATAGTATTGTTACAGAACTTGAAAACAATATACCAGATAAAGTAGTTGATTATACATATTGCATTGAAGAAGATGAATTAATTATTACTAAAGGAACTCCTGGTAATAAATTAAATAAAGAAAAAACAAAAGATATTATAATTGATACTATTACAAATATTACTCCAAAAAAAGATAAAATTTCTAATATAGATTTACCTGTTGATTATGTAGAACCTGGCGATATAGATATTGAAAAAATTTATGAAGAGGTTCATACAGAACCAAAAGATGCTTATATAGAAAAAGATCCTTTTAAATTAGTAGTTGATGAGGATGGAATAGATTTTGCTATTTCGATGGAGGAAGCTAAAGCATTATTAAAAGAAGATAAAGATGAATATATTATTCCTTTAAAAATTCAAAAAGCAAATAAAACAGTTAATGATTTAGGTGAAGATGCTTTTCCTCATCAATTAAGTAATTTTACAACTAAATATGATGCAAGTAATACTAATAGAACAACAAATTTACGACTTGCTTCTAATAAAATAAATGGTACTGTAGTTTTACCTGGTGATACTTTTTCATATAATAAGGTAGTTGGAAAAAGGACAATAGAAAATGGATACAAAGAAGCTGCTATTTATGAAAATGGTCAAGTAGTAGATGGTGTTGGTGGAGGTATTTGCCAAATTTCTTCTACATTATATAATGCTGTTGTAATTGCAAACTTGGGAATAGTTCAAAGATCTAATCATATGTTTACTACTACTTATGCTGATCCAAGTAGAGACGCTACCGTAGTTTATGGTTCAGTTGACTTTCAATTTAAAAATACAAGAAAATATCCAATTAAATTAGTATCATCTGTTAATAGTGGAATCGCTAGTATTAGTGTTTACGGAATTAAAGAAGATGTTGAATATACAGTAAAAATATCTTCTGCTAAAACTGGAACTATACCATTTGCTGTAGAAACTATAGAAGACCCTACTCTAGAGGAAGGTAAGCAAGTTGTTAAACAACCTGGTAAATTAGGTTGTAGAAGTGTTGCTTATAAAGAATTATATTTAAATGGTAACTTTGTATCTAAGACTTTACTTTCTACAGATACTTATAGCTCTATGAAGCAAATTGTATTAGTTGGAACTAAAAAAGTAGCAGCTCCAGCATCACCTGCTGCACCTGAAACTCCTGCTGCACCTGCAAATCCATCTACACCTTCTGCTCCTACTAATCCAGTAACACCTGAAAATCCAACGACTCCTGATCCTTCTCCAGAGCCAACACCTTCAACACCTGATCAAGAAACTACGGAATAATTTGGATAATTTTGATAAAATTTCATTTGACATTTCTTAAAAATCTGTGTATAATAAAGATAGAAAATGAGAAACTACAAATGTAGTTTTGCCAGTATAATTTATGAAAACTCACAAATGCTCTAGGCAAAGTACAGATGTGAGTTTTCTTTTTTTATTTGCTCAAAATTATCACAAGTATAATTAAGGCAAATACACAGATAGTTTCGGCAATTAAGCCGAATAATAATAAATGGATTATATTTAATAAAGCTGTTTCTATCATATGTACCACCTCCTCACTCTCGAAGAATCGAGGTTTGAAGGCAAAACCACACCTGATTATTCTCATTTTCTATGTAAACACTATATACTATTTTTTTATATATTTCAAGCGAATATTACATTTTTTATAACATTTTTTATAATATTTTTTATAGAAAATTTAATTTCTTTTTAAAGAATTAAAACGATAGAATTCAGTTACATCAACTATTCTATCGTTTATTTTTTATAACATTTCAAAATTCAATTTTATAACATTTTTTCTAATTTTATATAAAATTTTATAAAATTCTATAACACTCGAAAAATGAGAAATCCTTATTTTTAGGGAAAAAATAACACCTCTTAACAAGTTATAAAACAAGCTAAAAGGCGTTTATTGGAGCCACTTGTCCGAATCGAACGGACGACCTACTGATTACAAGTCAGTTGCTCTACCAGCTGAGCTAAAGTGGCATATGTATTAAATTAAATGGTGACCCGTACGGGAATCGAACCCATGTCTCCGCCGTGAAAGGGCGGTGTATTAACCGCTTTACCAACGGGCCATAATTAAGCGG
>CANQZP010000054.1 GCA_947628395.1 uncultured Clostridia bacterium | reverse complement strand
AAATCAAGAGCCTCATACCTACATCGTATTAAGACAGGGGGACGGAGTTATTTGTCTAAGATTTTTCAAAAATCTTAGACAAAAACTCCGTCCCCTCTGTCTGAATAATTTATTTTAAAAATCTCCTACACCCACAATTAAAATTATTTAAATTATTATTTGCCTCATTTATAGCATTAGCCTCACTTATTAAATCCTCAATAGACTGAATATTATTTTGCCTTTGCCCCCATTGCTTCACAATCCAAGCAGTAACATAAGCAAGCAAAGTATACGCAATTACAAAAATCAAAAAAGTCTCATCAAACGCAGCAAATGCTACAATCAAAAAAATCGCAAAAGTAATACCAGCAATCTTTAAAGGGCAATTTATAAAAGTCTCAAAAATAGCAGACAAAATAATTACAGCTACAGGTATCGCAAAAAATAAAAGTAGATTATTCATATAAATCCATCCTTTCTAATAATCAAGAATAATTTTATATATAATATTCTACTTATATTTTTATGTGATTTTCTAATATTCAACTTTTAACAAATATAATCCATGAGCTGGAAAAGTCTTTCCAGCATTTTCTCTCTTTTCCTCTTCTATAATACTTTTTATATCTTCTGGTTTGATCTTACCAAGTCCAACATCTACAAGAGTTCCAACAATTATCCTAACCATATTATATAAAAATCCATTTCCAGTAAGCTCAATAATAATTCTCTCGCCTTCCCTCCTAATCTCCCCTTTATATATAGTCCTTACACTACTTTTACTACTAGTCCCACTAGCTTTAAAAGCTTTGAAATCATGCTCACCTTCAAAATATTTTATAGCTTCTTTCATTAAAGAAACATCTAGTTTCATTGGAACATGAACTTCCAAATTTCTATAAATAGCAGTTCCTTGTTCAGAATTATTTATTATATATCTATAAGTTTTTGATTTTACAGAATATCTACTATGAAAATTCTCCTCTACTTCTTCTGCTGATTTTATAACAATACTCTTTTTTAATCTTGAATTTATTGCTATAGCAAATTTTTCTATTGGAATATTACTATTAGTTTTGAAATTTGCAGTTTGGCCTAAACTATGAACTCCTGCATCTGTTCTTCCAGAACCAATAAGCTCTATATCTTCTCCAGTAATTTCCGAAATAGCCTTCTCAATTTCCCCTTGTATATTTAATTTATCAGGTTGTTTTTGCCAACCATTAAACTTTGTTCCATCATATTCTACTATTAATTTAATATTTCTCATAATTCCAAATTAATTCTCTTCTTTATTTTCAACTTTTTTAGCTTTTTTCTTCTTAATTGTATTGATTTTCCTAGCAGTAATCAAATATTTAATAAGAATTTTTTTCAAAGTTTCATCTTTTACATCTGCAATCAGAGTTCCATCTTTAGCTATAGAAATTTTTCCAGTTTCCTCTGAAACAACAACTACTATACTATCAGTTTCCTTAGAAATTCCAATCGCAGCTCTATGTCTAGTTCCAAGTTCTTTTGCAATATCTTTATCATCTGCTAGTGGAAGCATACAAGAAGCAGCAGCAATTTTATTATCACTAATAACAACTGCACCATCATGTAAAGGTGTTCTAGGAACAAATATATTAACTAACAATTGTGGAGATATTTCACCATCTATAAGAATTCCAGTCTCAATAATATCATTAATTTTTATATCTCTCTCAATAACAATTAATGCACCAGTCTTAGATGCCGAAAGCTCCTCAGCAGCTATTGCAATTTTGTAAATATTTTCTTTGGTTTTAACTTCTATACTTTTATCTAAACCAAAAAATCTCGTAAACTTGCTAGTACCTAATTGTTCTAGACCTCTTCTAAGTTCTGGCTGGAATATTACAATCAGAGCCAAAACTCCCCAATTCATAATAGCAGTTAAAATATAATTAAGTATTGTTAATTTAAAAATACCACTAATCCAAGTAGCTAAAACTAAAAATATAATACCTTTTATAAGCTGCCATAGTCTAGTATTTTTAACCATTTTGAAACTATTGACAAGTAAAAAGATTACTATTACTAAGTCAACTATAAGCATTACTAGGTTAATAGGATGATTTTGAAGAGTTTCTATATATCCTAAAATATTATTTTCATAAAAACTCTCAAAATCTAATTTAAAACTTTCCATCTATTTTTCTCCTTATTACTTAGCTAATACATAATATAAAAATGTACTACCAGCACCTAATAACATTAAAACAACCATTGCACCTGCAACTATCTTAGTTATAATTTTTCTTTTATCCATAAAAACTAACCTCTTTTCTACTTTTGTATTACAAATAAATTTATATCACATAAAAAAATTTTTTTCAATAGAATAAATTGGGATTTTTATTGTCTTTTTTTTTGAATATGATATAATAACCAAGCAGATGAATAAATATAAACTCTTAGGACAAACTAAAACAAATGAAATTAGGAGGTATTTTTTCATGAAATTTGAAGAATGGAACGGTTTTAATTCAGGAGATTGGGAAAACGAAATAAATGTCAGAGACTTTATTCAAAAAAATTATACACCTTATGAAGGAGACTCTAGCTTCTTATCAGAAGCAACTGAAAATACAAAAAAATTATGGAATAAAGTATTAGAATTATATAAAAAAGAAAAAGAAAATGGCGGAGTTTTAGCAATATCTAATGATATTGCATCTACAATTACTAGCCATGAACCTGGATATATAGAAAAAGATTTAGAAAAAATTGTAGGTCTTCAAACAGATGAACCTTTAAAAAGAGCAATAATGCCAAACGGTGGTATTCGTATTGTAGAAAAATCATGTGAAGCTTATGGTCAAAAGGTTTCAGACAAAATAGAAGACATTTATCACAATTATAGAAGAACACACAATGATGGAGTTTTTACAGCCTACACTCCAGAAATTAGAGCTGCAAGAAGCTCACATATAATTACTGGACTTCCTGACGGATATGGAAGAGGAAGAATTATAGGAGATTATAGACGAGTTGCGCTATACGGTGTAGATAGATTAATAGAAGATAAAAAAGAACAATTTAGTAGTACAATAGCAAACGATATTACTGAAGATATAATAAGAGACAGAGAAGAAATTCATGACCAAATAGACGCATTAGAACAATTAAAAGTTATGGCACAAAAATATGGATTTGATATTTCTAAGCCAGCCAAAAACGCAAAAGAAGCAGTTCAATGGACATATTTTGGTTATTTAGGAGCTATAAAACAACAAAATGGAGCTGCTATGAGTCTTGGAAGAACAACTACTTTCTTAGATATATATTTTGAAAGAGATTTAAAAGAAGGAAAAATTACTGAACAAGAAGCACAGGAGATTGTTGACCACTTTATCATGAAATTAAGATTAGTTAGATTCCTAAGAACTCCTGAATATGATGAATTATTCAGTGGAGACCCTGTTTGGGTTACAGAATCTATTGGTGGAATGGGAATTGACGGAAGGACCTTAGTTACAAAAAACTCTTTTAGAGTATTGCATACACTAAATACACTAGGCCCTGCTCCAGAGCCAAATTTAACAGTTTTATGGTCACTTAATCTTCCAAAAGGATTTAAAAACTTCTGTACAAAACTTTCTATTGAAACAAGTTCAATTCAATATGAAAACGATGATTTAATGAGAGAATACTGGGGAGATGATTATGGAATAGCTTGTTGCGTTTCTGCAATGAAAATTGGAAGACAAATGCAATTTTTCGGTGCAAGATGTAATTTAGCAAAATCACTTCTTTATGCAATAAATGGTGGTAGAGATGAACTTACTGGAAAGCAAGTTACACCTAGATTTGAACCTATAACTTCAGAATATTTAGATTACGATGAAGTTATGCAAAAATTTGATAATATTATGGAATGGGTTGCAAGAGTATATATTAATGCATTAAATATAATTCACTATATGCATGATAAATATGCTTATGAAAGTTTAGAAATGGCTTTGCATGATAAAGAAATAGTAAGAACAATGGCGTGTGGAATTGCAGGATTATCAGTAGTTACAGACTCTTTATCTGCAATAAAATATGCTAAAGTAAAAGTAATTCGTGATGAAACAGGTTTAGCTACTGATTATGAAGTAGAAGGCGATTTTCCTAAGTACGGAAATGATGATGATAGAGTCGACCAAATAGCTGTTGAAATTACAAAAAAATTCATGAATAAATTAAGAAAACAAAAAACTTATAGAAATTCAAAACCAACCATGTCAATATTAACAATAACATCAAATGTAGTATATGGTAAAAGTACAGGTAATACACCAGATGGTAGAAAGTCTGGAGAACCTTTTGGACCAGGAGCAAACCCTTTACATGGAAGAGACACATCTGGAGCATTAGCAGTTTTAAATACTATGGCAAAACTACCATATAAACACGCAGAAGACGGAATATCTTATACTTTCGCAATAATTCCATCAGCACTTGGAAAAACAGAAACTGAAAGAGTTAATAACTTAACATCTCTTTTAGATGGATATTTTGCACAACTTAGTCACCATATAAATGTAAATGTATTTGATAGAAGCTTACTTTTAGATGCTATGGATCATCCTGAAAAATATCCTCAACTTACAATTAGAGTATCTGGATATGCTGTTAATTTTGTAAAACTTACACGTGAACAACAATTAGATGTTATAAATAGAACAATTCATGAATCAATTTAAAACTTCTTAAAAGGAGAACTATATGGACGATAATATAGGAAGAATTCACTCTATAGAAACTCTAGGAACTGTAGATGGACCAGGAATAAGATTTGTAGTATTTCTTCAGGGATGCCATCTTCATTGCAAATATTGCCATAATAGAGATACATGGGATACAAAATCTGGTAACGAAAAAACTGTAGATGAATTAGTAAATCAAATTAAAAAATATAAATCTTATATAAACTTATCTGGCGGTGGAGTTACAGTATCTGGAGGTGAACCTCTCCTTCAAGTAAAATTCGTAACATCTTTATTTAAAAAATTAAAATCTATAGGAATTCATACCGCTTTAGATACATCTGGCAGTTTACCTATAAATGACAATATAAAAGAGCTTTTAAAATATACTGATTTAGTATTACTAGATATTAAACATATTGATAATGAAAAATGTATTGATTTAACAGGAAAATCAAACAAAGATACTTTGGATTTTGCTAAATATTTATCTGAAAATAATATTCCTGCCTGGATTCGTCAAGTATTAATTCCTACTATAACAGACGATGAAAACGATTTGTTAAAATTAAAAGATTTTATTTCTACTTTAAAAAATATTGAAAAAGTAGAACTTCTTCCTTATCATGATATGGGTAAATTCAAATGGACTAACTTAGGATATGAATACCCATTAAAAGATATACTTCCTGCAACTGAAGAAGATATACAAAAAGCAAAAAATATCCTAAAAATTTGAAAAACTTAAAATTATATGTTATAATATATTTATGTAACTATTTATATTTTTTACTTTAGGAGGTACAGACATGGAAAAGGATTTAAACAACAGATCATTGGAAATTCGCGCTTTTGGGATCTTACCAAAGCCACTAAAAGAAATTCTTACAGACATCGACGATGGAAACTTTTGCTTCTCTAATAAAGAAGCTTTTGAAAAATTTTCGAGTCGAAGAGTCGGCGCAACTACTCTGAGTGAACTGGGAGTAGAACAAGCATTTCCAGATAGGCACCCAAAAAGCGTTATATTTCTCCCATTAGGGAAGTAAATCCTTTAAAAGCTTTAGAGGTGGCTATAAGTTTTCATAGCTACCTCTAATTCATTAAGAAAAAATCTTAATATCTATATTACTTACATTCCTGTTTTAGGAAGTTTTACTAATTCTTTTTTAGATGAAATTTCTTTTTCTATAGTAGTTTCTTTTGAATTTTTTATAACTAAAGTTACCTCTTCATTTAAACCCACTGAAAAATCAATTTTACCTTCATATCTCTTATACCCATTTGGGGCTTTTGTTTCTTCAATAAAATAATTTCCAGGCAAAATTCCTTCAATAATACCAATTCCATCATCATTTACTTTTATTCCTTCATAAATGACATTCATATTACTATCATAAATAGTAAACTCTGCACCAGCTAACTTATTTTCTGTATCTGTTTCTTGTTTTTTAATTATCAATCTACTTGTATTTTTATTATATTTAACACCTAAAATACCATCTCCTACCTCAAATCTATCTGCTGCTAAAGCATAATCTTGAGTTGCCGGATTGTTTGAATTTCCATATAATATAGGTCTAGTCGCAACTTCTCCATTTACAGAAATATTTATTTCTCCACTTTTCTCTAGATTTTTTATAGGAATTAATATTTTAAAATTTTCGTTAGGACTAAAAACACTTTTTTCTTTATTATTAGTATCTACTACTTTTGTCCCTTCTAATAATTCTCCAGAAATTTTTATTTCATAATTTTTAATTTCAGCTTCTGCTGATACAGAAAATTCTTTACTAATATAATTAGAATCTATTTTATCAATTTCCCATAAACTATTTTTTTCATTTATTTTTAAGTTAGAACTAGGCTTTGAATTACTATTTCCTCTAGCATTATTTACAATTTGTCTAAGTGCATTTAGCGTTCTTGTCCCAGCTTCTCCTATTGCCATATATTTAGAATTATCATTTACTTCATAACCATAAATAATTGAATAAACTGCTTGTTTTGTTGCAGTATATGCTTCATCTTCATTTGCAACACCTAATTCTGCAAAACTTTTATAAGGATAACCATTTGTTATTGCTCTCCATATACTTACATTTGAAACAGCTTCATCAACAGTTACACCATAACCCGAAACTTGTCCTACTCCATCTAATTCTTTATTTAAACAGTATGCTGGGTATTCTCCTGTCCCATCATTATAAAATACTTTAGTAACAATAACAGGAGCATTTATAGTAGTATCAATCAATAACTCTTGGCATGTTCCTTTTGAATACAAATCAGCTCTATTAATTTTAAAACTAGCCTCTACCTTCCCTATATTTATTAACATTATAACTACCAAACTAATCATTATTAATTTTTTTAATACTTTCATTTCTCCATCCTTTCATTAATTAACCTTTCCCACTATACATCTTCTGTATTCTGGCATATTTTCTACACAAGTAATAAGTGTAATAATATTCTCATCTGTGTCATCTAAAACTTCTACATCTGTATCTTTAATAATTTTCATTTCTGAAAGTATAAAAACTTTTTTAAATTCATTATAATAATAAATAATTTCATCTCCAATTTCTAAATCTTTTAAATTAGAAAAATAATTTACTCTATATCCTCTATTATGAGCTGCTAAAGCAATATTTCCTTGAGAATATCCAGTCATTTCAAAATGTCCTATATTTCTATTTAAAATTTCATCAGTAGTTCCATCTTCAATATCTGCTAATAAATTTATTTCAGGTATCTCTAATTTCCAACCATAATTGATATAATGTTCTTCTTTTTGAGCTATAACTTCCTCTTTTATAGCTTCATGTAAAACATTAAGTTTTTTCCTGTTTAAACAAATATATGTAACATTTTCAAATATCAAAATTATAATTACTATAAATACTATATTTTTTTTAAGATTTACAAAAGCTCTCACCTCTTTTTACTTTTTATTACTTCATTTGGATTTAGTGTAATAATCAGATTGAATCTAATACAAAAATTTTGATACAAAAAATAACTAAAAGAATATAAATTTTATTACACTATTTTTAAGATTATAATTATAAAGAAAAAAATACATTTTGAAAACTATTACACTAAATCAAAATCAGTGTTTAAGTTTTTAAATATCAATCTAAAATAATTGACTTTCATGAATAAAAATTTTTTGAAAAAAATTGCAATTTCTATTTTTATATTAAAACATTTTTCCCCATTTGTAAAGCTTTTTTCATCTACCAATTTCGACACTTTTTTCAAGAAATTACATTTACCCTCTATTTTTTTATTGAAAACTATGATATAATTTTTCTAATATTTTATTAAGAAAGGTTGTATGCTTTATGAAACTTGCAGAGGATAATTCTACTTTAGCAGAAAATAAACTTTTAGTATTATATATATTAAATAAAGTTGGGAAGCCTATAAGCCAAAAAGCTTTATTAGAACTAATAGTGTCTATTACAGAACTAAATTATTTCTATTTTCAACAATTTTTATTAGATTTAATTGAAAATAACTATGTAATAGAATATGAAAAAGAAGATGAACACTTATATTCTATAACACCAGAAGGGAAACGTGCTATAGAACTTACATCAGACATGATACCTGGAATCTTAACCCTAAAAGTTGATAACAATTTAAAAGAAAATTTAGAAGAAATAGAAGACAAATTTTCAATCTCAGCAGATTATACCCCAACTGATGAGAATCATTTCATTGTAAAATGCAAAATAGTTGAAAATAACAATACAATATTTGAAATACAAACATTTGCTGGTTCAAAAGAACAAGCAAAAAAAATAGTAGATAACTGGAACAACAACGCAGAAACAATATATCCAAAAATATTAGAAATAATAACAGAATAAAAAATTCGTACATATCAGAGAAATTAGGGCTATTAAACTTCAAAGTTTAGTAGTCTTATTTTTTTTATGAACAAATCTCGCTTCGCGAGACCTTTTCTCTACATCTTAAAGTTTGCTATCTAAATTCAAGGTCTCAAAGAAGCGTAAAGATTTGTTGACACGAAAATTTACAAAGTAAATTTTCTGTGCAATGTTATTTTTTAATATAATAGGAAAGTAGAACTTTCCTATTATATTAGAAATTCCCCCAAGGCAATGCCTTGAGGGAACCGATTAGAGATAGAAACTATTAGATTGTTTTGTAGTTATTTGGCAGCACCATCACCAGCCTGAGGAGCCTTGTCATCCTTTTTGCCCATAAATGTATCGAGCATCAGATAGTTCATCAA
>CANQZP010000053.1 GCA_947628395.1 uncultured Clostridia bacterium | reverse complement strand
ATTTTACTATATTATTATTTTTTTTTCAATACTAATTTTATAATTTTTATTGTTCTTTTTTTGCATTAAATTTTTCAATTGCATCTTTTATAAATACCCTACTCCTACCACACATTGGATTACTTAGTTGGCATCTATTATAACATCCTCTACAATTTTGATTTTTTAAATATTCTTCTATTTCCTTTTCCATTTTTACCACCTTAAATATTTCTTCTATATTATTATGAATTGCATTATATCACATACTTAAGTTTTTTATCAAGAATTTTTAAAATTAAAACTAAGCAGAAACCTAAATAGATTTCTGCCTTTATATATAACTATTTTTATATTATGCTTTTTTATCTTTAATTATAATCTTATCACACGTAGCAAGAATTGCAGGTAATAATGTTAAAATTAAAATTGTAGAACATATTGTTCCTTCTGATATAGTCTTACATATTTTAGCTGCAATAGCTGATGCAAAATTTGCAACAATTAAAGTTACAATAATAAGTATTGAACTTGAAGTTAAAATTGTATGTATTGACTTACTATATGAATCAATAATTGCATCTTTTACTCCCTTAGTTCTTCTATGTTCGACATAATATGATGTATACAATATGGCATAATCGATTGTTGCACCCATTAATATACTTTGAACAATCAGAATTGATATAAAATACACACTTTGACCTGACAAAGACAATATTCCCATTGTCGTATATACTGCACATTGAATAATTGCAACAAGTATTATTGGTATTAATATTGATTTAAATGTAAATGCAACTACAATAAATATTGCAACCATAGTAAGAACAGTTATAAAGTTTAATTCATTATTAAATGTTTTACTCATTTCATAAGACATTGGAGAATCACCAATTATATATGCATTAATACTATACTGATTAAACAAATCTTTTGTCTTTTGAACAAAATTAAAGGTTTCATCAGATTCAGGTGGGAAATCACTATTTATAACGACTCTTGAATAATTATCTCCTATTAATAATTCTTTTGCATCATTAACAGTATCTTTACTTTCTGTTATATCATTTCTCATATCGTCTTTAATAAAATCATCAAATCTTTCATCTGTTAATATTTCTTCATTCAAATAATTAACAAATTCTTCTACTGTTAATTTCCATTTAGGATTATAAGAATTTTGACTACCATAATAAATATATAAAACTTCTACTGTATTTCTATCAATATTATCAAAAACTTTTATAATTTTCATTATCTCATTTACTGTATATTTTTTGCCTTTAATTGCATTATTCATTATACCTTGTGCCGTATTTAGCTTTAATATTTTTTCATCATCAAAACTTGCTGAATAATCTTTATTGGTTACAACATCACTTAATAAAAATCCAATAAATTCTTTTAAAGATACTGTTCTATTTTTATTTATATATCTTGAATTATATAAACCATATAATAATTCTACTTTATCTTTATCAATTGAAAGTAATTTTGAAAGTTCTTTATTTGTATATTTTTTATTTTCTATTACTCCATTCATAACCTTTTGAACAACTTGTAAATCTTTTACAACATCATTAGATATTTTACCTGATAACATTTTATCATTTTTATGTTTTAATAAAAATTGTGTAAATTTTAAAGGTGTCATTTTTAAATTTGCATTTTTAGCATTATATAAAACATAAATATTTCTTACAGAGCTATTTTCAATTCCTATAAATTTAGCAAGTTCATTATATGAATATGTTTTATTGTTTAAAGAGCTATCCATTATATTTACAAGTAAATTTAATTTAGTTAAAACCTCTTTATCTATTTTTGAACTAACATTAGGATTATCTTTATTATTTAAAACCAATTTTACAAAATCATAAGGTGTGCTACTCCAATTTGCTAATTCTGTATTACTTCCTATATTCATATATTTTAAGAATAATATTTGTGTAATTAGGTTTTCATCTATTCCAAATAGGTTAGATAATTGTTTAATATTCATCTCATTTTTTATAACATCTTTATTTCTAAAATTTGATAGTAACTTTATACTTTCTATTGTTTCTTTATTAAAACTACTTGCATAAGATTTATCTTGTAATACATCATTTAACGCAAACTTTGAAAACTGAGCTAAACTTAATTTAGTATCTATTTTATTTACACTTATGTAATATTTATATAAATCTTCTGTTACATTTTTCTCTAATCCAAATAGTTTTGCCATTTGTTTAGCAGTCATATTAGTTTGTATTGTTTTCTTATCAATAAACTTTGATAATTTATTTATACTTTCTAAAGAGTTTAAATCAATACTTTTAGAATATTTTTTATCTTTTGCTACATCATTTTTCATAAATTTAATAAAATCATCTACACCTATTTTAGTATTATCTTTTTTTGCGCTATATAAAATTAAAATATCTTTTACTTTACTTTCATCTATTTCTAGTATATTTCCTATTTGTTTTGCAGTTCTTTTATTATTTATTTCTTTTCCCGTTATAAAGTTTTCTAATTTATCTATATTTTCTCTTGTTTTATCATCTATCTTATCACTTACATTTTTATTATTATATACTTCTTCTTTAATGAATTTAACAAATTCATTAAATGTCATTTTGTTTTTAACTTCTCTATTATAATAATTATAATATATAATTTTTAAAAGATAATCTTCAACTTCTGCATCTGAGCCTAAATCAGTTAATTTATCATTTAGCTTATCATAAGTTAACTTTTGATTAATTGTATTAGAATATCCTAAAACTTCTTCTACTTTTTCTTCTTCTTCTAACTTAGGCAAAATCTTTGCTATTTTTTCTTCTTCTTCATTTTTATATATTATTGCCATTTGATTATTTTCTGTAAAGAATTTTGATACCTTATCTTCCTCTGAATTAGTATATAAAATATTTAATGTCTGTTTTGATAATATACTTCCTATAAAAATCAATAAAAATAATGGTATTGCTATATATCTGCATTTATAACTTATTTTGCCTAATGTTTTTAGCTTAATATTTGGACTTTTCTTTTTAGTTTTTACAATCCATTTATCAAACATTAAAATTACACCAGGAAGAACAAAGAATATACTTATTAAGCTAAATAAAACACCTTTCGCTAATACTAAACCTAAATCTTTTCCTATTGTAAAACTCATAAATACTAATACAACTAATCCAACAATTGTTGTAATTGAACTACTTGATATTGATTGAAATGCATGATATAAGGCACTTTTCATTGCAGTAACTTTGTTACTTTCTTTTGCCTTTTCTTGCTCATATCTATTCATTAACATTATAGAATAATCCATTGACAATGCAAGTTGTAAAATCATTACAATTCCTTGTGTAATATTTGATACACTTTCAAATATTATGTTTGTTCCTTTATTTAATACTACTGCAATTAATATTGTTGCTAAAAATAGAAATGGCTCAATATAAGATTCACACATAATTATTAATATTATAAGTGCACACCCTATCGCTAATGCTATTATCCAGTGTTCAAGTACAGGCTTATTTCTACTTGCAATATCACCACTTGTATATATTTCATAATCTTTATATTTTTCTGTAACTTTATTATAAGTATCTGTTGCAATCTTAGAATCTGCATCATCATCTACTGTAATTACATATAAAGTATAATCATCTTTATTGTATTTTTCTGTATTATCATAATCTACTTCATCTATTTCTTCTATTCCATCTAAATAATTATATATTTCTTCTTTTTCTTCATTTTTCAAGCCTTTAAACATAAGGTTAAAATTACTTGTTTCTGTTCCTGCAAATTCATCTTCCATTATGTCCATCCCTATTCTTGTCTCTGATGTAGCTGGAAGATATTTTGCCATATCATAATTAGTTTTTACCTTTGTTGATAAAAAGCCCGAATATACTGCTAAAATAATAAATATAACCAATATAAAATATCTTTTGTTTATGATAAAATCTGTAATTTTTTTCAAGAGTTACCATTCCTTTCTAAATTGTCTAGTTATATTATACGCTTTTTTCTTCATTTTGGAAGTATAAATATCTATAATGTGTCTAAATTCATACATTTTTTTAAAAATTGTCTTTATCTTTTGATAAAACTATGTTATAATATAATCATATTTTATTTTTTATGGAAAGGATTTGATTATGAAAGTTGGTTGTCTAAATTCTTCTTCAGTAAAAACTAGAAATCTTATTAAAAAAACTTTTGCTGAATTAATTAATGAAAAAAAAGAATTAAATAAAGTTACAGTTACTGAATTGGTTAAAAGAGCTGATATTACAAGAAGTACTTTTTACACTCATTATGAAAATATTTATGAAGTTGCAAAAGAGTATCAATTACAGACTATTGACCTTTTGTGTAATGATGATTTAATACTTTATTCAAAAGATGATATTAAAAAATATTTTGAAAATATAATCCAGTGCTTAAAAGATAATGAAGAAACCTACAGGTTATTACTTTCTGCTAATGAATCTGTTTATTTCTTAGAAAAGTTAAAAAATATTGCAACTGAGAAAATTTATGATGCATTAAAATTTACATATAATGATAAATTCCTTGATCTTAATATTTCTTTTTTTATGAATGGTGTAATGATGGAATTTTTAAAATATTTTAGAAATGAAAGTGATTATTCTTTAGATGATTTATTATTTAATATGAAAAACTGGTTTGATAAGATTTTTGATTAATCTTCAAACCAGTTTTGTTTTATAATTTATCACCTATTTTATATAATTCACATATAGTAATATTTGAATAAGAACATGCTTTAATTTTTATAGCATATGATTTATTATTTTTAAATACAAAATCATATTTTCCAAAGCTTACAGTTGCATCTTCTCCATTTTCTATATAAGTTACATCTTTACCATGTAGATGTCTTTCAATTATTTTCATATTAGCCATTTTCGCTACTTGGTATAAGTTAGTACTTACTTGGCAAACTCCCCCTCCTATAGATAAAATATTATTACCATTTGAATATGCAATTGCCTTTCTATATCCTTGTGCTTCTGTTAGCATTCCGCACAACCTTTGACCAATAGAATTTTCCATTTGGTTTTAAAATAATCCCATTTATTTTACTAGATGCAATCATTAAATTAATATTTCTATCTTCTGGACTGTTAGTTGCTGTTAAAACTTTTGAAGCGAGTAATCCTCCCCCGCTTCTAATATTACTATAAGTAGAATATATCTTTTTAGATTTTGTTTTATAATATGCTTTTATTTTGAAAAAGTATTCTTTTTTATTATTTAAATCTTTTTTTGTATATGATAATGTTTTCGCATTTTTTATTTGTTTTATTGATTTATATTTACCCTTCTTTTTGTTTGACATATACACAGTATAACCTGTTGCATGTTTGACCTTTTTCCATTTAATAATTGCTTTATTATTATCAACACATACCTTAGTCACTTTTGGTTTAGCAAGTGTTATTTTCTTAGTTGCTGCAAAAGTATAATTTGTAGTTCCAATTATCTCTAAAACAATAAATATAAATAATACAAAACATATCTTTAATATTTTTTTATTCATCTTGTTCCTCTTTTAAATTATTTTAATGAAACTCTGCTAGAAGAAGTAAATGAGCCATAAATCTTTTTACCGTTTACTGTTTTATATGCTCTTACTTTAACATAATATGTCTTTTTACTTTTTAATTTCTTGATAGTATAAGATGTTTTTGATGTTGTTGTTTTAGTTGCCTTTTTAAAGTTTTTATTAGTAGAATATTGTATTTCATATCCTGATGCACCTGAAACCTTTTTAAAACTTACTTTCATACTTGTTTTTGATTTTTTTGTAGTCTTTAATTTAGTAGGAACTTTTGGTATTCTAAATGCAACTGCTGAACTCTTGCTACTGTCATATTTTGAACTTGAATGATTTGCAACTACTTTATAATAATATCCTTTTCCTACACTTACTTTTTTGTCTGTATAAGAATTTGTTTTAGCTGTTCCTATTTTAGTATATTTTCCGTTTTTACTTGTAGCTCTATAAATTGTATATTTTGATGAACCATCTACTTTTCCCCATGTTATTTTTGCCTTTTTTCCGCTTTTGCTTGTAGAAAGATTCTTTGGAGCAGATAATCTTTTTGCTGATTCTTTTCCGCTTCTAATTTTTGTTAATTTGCTATTTCCACCTAAGTCTAATTTCCATATACTTCCATCTTTTCTAACAAGTAATGCTGATTTTTCTTTACTTCCATTTGCATAATATATGTCATCAACATTTTTCATTATACAAACATCATTTAAATATACTTTTTTATCATTTTTAATACTTAATTTATTATAATAAGTTAAATAGATATTTTTTATTGTTAAATCATTTTTATCGTCAAATGAATTATTTACATATCTCTTTACCTTACCTGATTTTGTTTTATAAACATAGTTTCCTAATATTTCTTTAACTCCTGTTGCTACTTTCTTTGTAGTATATGTTCCTTTATCATAATCTTTAAGTGTATAATAATATAATTCTCCTTTTGAATTTAAAGCTAATCCATATCCAGATGTAGAACTTTCATCTACATCAACAGCTGCAAAGTTAAATATTTTTTTGCCACTTATAGCATATGTTTTTTTGTTTTTAATATATAAGCAATCTCCTAGTAAAGAAGAAACTCCTGTATCTATCTTCTTAAGTCCTAATTTATCATTTTTATCTAAAGTATAAATATAGTATTTTCCGCCTGTTGTTAAGTGTCCATAGTTAGATATGTCTTTTATTTTTGAATATGATAATTTCTGTTTATCATTTGCTACTGTTAATTTTTTGTTTTTCTTTAATGTTAAAGTTAACATTTTGCTTCCACTGTTTGCAAATCTATCTGCATATATTGATGAATATACATATTTAGCTACATTTCCTGTATCCTTTGATGTAAGTTTAAAACTTTTCTTATCAGTTTTCCATAATTCACTATTGGCAAGTAATACTTCATTTTTACCAAATGAATTTGGAACTACTGAAACAACATCATTTGATGATGATTCTAGTTTAGGATTAGTATCTTGTTTTTTTACATTAATGTTAAAACTCTTTTTTACTGTTTCCCCATTAAATGTTACTTCAACAGTAACCTTTGATTTTCCTGCTTTTTTAGCTTTTAAATTATCATAACCATATGTTTTATGTGCCTCTACAATACTCTTGTTATCTATTGTAATCTTTGGAGTTAAATACCAATCTATAAGATGGTATTTTGTTGTTGCATATACAGATATTTCTTCTCCTACATATAGATTATATGTTGATTCATATTTCAAATTTTTAAATTCATTAAATGCATTTAATGCATAATCTTCATCAGTAGCAAATACATTCTTATTTCCAAGTAAAATTATTGCTAGAAATAAAAATATTGCTATCATAATTTTTTTTGTTTTTTTCATTTTTAAATTCATTCCTTTCCTGTATAAAATTATACATCTTGTAACTTTTTAATATATTCTTGAAATTCTTCACTTAGCTCAAATGATGGTACATCATTTATTTTATATGCTATTTCGCTTGTTGAAGATTTCAATTTTTCTAATATAGAAGGAATTTCTAACACCATATTTATATATTTTTTTGCATTATCTATATCATCAATTGTTACATAATAATCTATTGCATTACTTAGCATTAAGATATATTCTTGATAATTACTCATATCATATTTACTAATTGCTAAAGATTTTTTCTTATTTTGTGCCATTAGATACCAGTTTTGATTTTGAGAATAATATAATGCTTTTGTGTTGTAACATGTTAGATTACTAGAATTTGTTTCTAATATTTTTGTTGCTATTTCATTCGCATAATCTAGATTATTTTCCGCACTTTTTACTATTACACTTTCATTTGCATTAGTATAAATTGGATACATTTTTATTGCTACATCACTTTTATTTAAATATTGTAATAAACAGCATACTGCAAAATACAAATAAACAACTATAATAATACTTACTACTGGAATTACTACTAATTTAGATACATCGAAAATATATCTTTTTCCATTATTTAATTTTAATATTGTAACTAATATTAAAAATATTGATAAAAACTGTAAGTTAAAATCAAACAATGTATGTATTATTAATGTTATTAATATCTGTTTTTTTACATCAAATTTAGTCTTAGAAAATAAATTTATTATCATACATACAATAAACATAAGTAACGGTATAATTCCTATGTCTAATGCTAATTGTAAAAAATCATTGTGGACAAATACTGTAGAATAAATACCTGTTTGAATTGCTCCTTGAATGTATGAATAGCCCATATATCCTAAACCAAATGGATTTTTAAATAACTCAGGAATTGCATCTTTATAGTATAACAATCTTCCCAGTAATGTACTTGAGTTAATAGATGTTGTAAAATATCTTCCAATCGTATTAAAGTTTTTTGTAATTAGTACATAACCCAAGGTAATTAATATAGTAATACCAAACATTAAAATCAAGTATTTTCTTATAGACTTAAATTTTACAATAAATATTATGAAATTTAAAACTGTAAGTAAAAAGACTAATCTACTTCCTGTTGCAAGGATTCCTATTAATAAGATAGCAACATATAAAAATGTTCGTTTAGATATTTTTTTATTTAATAAGATTATTATTCCTATTAATAGAAACAATGCAAATGTGTTTGAATATTGAAAAAATCCAGCCATTCTACCATTAGGTAAATAAAATGCGTCTGGTAAAAATGGAATGTATTTAAATAAAACTGATAATATTATCATCAAAATGCCAGTAAATGGAACTACACTAATTAATTCATTCACTTGTTTTTGCCTATATTGCATTAAAATTATTGCAAATGTTAATGGAATTGTAAATTTAAGGAATCCCAAAAATGCCATTCCTTTATCTATTCCATAAAAGCATGTGAGAAAATATCCTAAAGATATTACTGATAATGTAATAGTTGAATAATTAATGTAAAATCTCAATTTTTTTCTTTTTAAAAAAATTACTAGCAAAATTAATAATAAAAATATTTGTGCAAAATATGATATAAATTCGTAAAATAATCCAAATGCAAACGGAATGAGAAATAAAAATACTTTGAGTAAAATGAAATCTATTTTTCTTAAACTTCCGTTGCAACATTTCATCCCCCCTATGGCTATAAATATATCACAACAATTATATAAATGTCAATATTATCCTAAATTTAAAAAAGCAGTTATTAACTGCTTT
>CANQZP010000052.1 GCA_947628395.1 uncultured Clostridia bacterium | reverse complement strand
CAAACTATCACAAACAGGTGGATGTGATATTGGTAGTAGGCCTATTGATTTACATATAGATGGTTTTAAAAAATTAGGTATAAATATTGAAGAAAATGCTGGATATATTATATGTAGTTGTGATAAAATAGTGGGAACAGAAATACAATTAGAATTTCCAAGCGTGGGTGCTACTGAAAATTTAATGCTTTCATCAGTTTTAGCAGATGGTAAAACTATAATTAATAATGCAGCTATGGAACCTGAGATTGTCGATTTGCAAAATTTTTTAAATAAGATGGGGGCAAAAATTACTGGTGCAGGTTCTAGTATAATTGTAATAGATGGTGTTAAGTCACTAAGAGATGTTTCTTATAATATTATGCCTGATAGAATTGAGACTGGTACATTTTTAGCTATGGCTGCTTCTACTGGTAGTAAATTAGAGCTTTTAAAGACTAATTATGAATATCTTCAACCTGTTATTTCTAAGCTTGAAGAGGCTAATTGTAAAATATTCAAAGAAAAAAATAGGATTTTGATTGAAGCTCCTAAGAGGTTGAGAGCTATAGATATAAAGACAATGCCTTATCCTGGATTTCCTACAGATATGCAATCAATTTTTTTGAGTATGCTTTCTACTGCTAAAGGAACATCAATTGTTACAGAAAATATTTTTGAAAATAGATTTAAATATATACCTGAATTAAATAGAATGGGAGCTAAGGTTGTTGTTGAAGGGAAGACTGCTATTGTTAAGGGTGTAAGAAAACTTTCTGGAGCTAATGTGAAGGCTACTGATTTAAGAGGTCGGAGCGGCTTTGATTTTGGCTGGACTTTCTGCTCAGGGAATAACTCAGGTAGAAAATATTGAGTATGTTAAAAGAGGTTATGAAAATTTAGTAAATAAATTAATTAAGATAGGTGCACAGATTGAAGAAGAGAGGTGAAAGAGGAGTGAAACAAAAGAAGAAGGATAATAATAAATTTGATTTTGATAATGAAGTTTTTATTGGTATTTCATCAAATAATAATAAAAATAATTTAAAACCAAAATCGAAAAACACGACTAAGAAGTCTACTAAGAATTCTAGTAAAAAGAAGCAAAAGAAGCCTAAAAAGAAAAAGTCTTTAAAGATTGTGAAAATTGCTATTTTACTTATTATTCTATTTGCTGTTGTAGCTTTTCTTTGTATGGCACCTATGTTTAATATAAAAGAAATAATTGTTGAGAAAAATGAAAAGGTATCATCTGATGAGTTAAAAAAATTGTCAGGAATCGGCGAATCTAATAATTTGTTTACTGTAAGTAAAAAAGAAATTCGAGAAAAACTTGGGAAAAACCCTTATATTGATGAAATTAAAATAAACAGGGTTTTTCCTAATAAAATAAAGTTTGTTGTAAAGGAAAGAACTCCTGATTTCTTAGTTCAATATAATGAAGGAGAATACATATATATAGATGATAATGGTTATATTTTAGAGCGTTCTAATGAAAAATTAGAGTTGCCGATTTTACTTGGTTTTTCTACAAAATTTGATGATATGATTCAAAATCCAAATAATAAGAATCGTTTAAATGAAGATGATTTGAAAAAATTGGATACTGTTTTAAAGATTATGAATGTTGCTGAGAATTATGAAGTGAATAACTTAATTACAAAGATAGATGTTTCTAATTCTAAAGATTATAAGCTTATTTTGGAAACTGAAAATAAGGTTGCTTATTTGGGTAAAGCAGATGATTTAAATACACGTATTTTATGGATGAAGGAAATTATTAATTCAGAGCAGGGAAACAAAGGAGAAATTTTTGTTAATGGTAATTTAAATGAGGATGCACCGTTTTTTAGACAGTCTGTTTAGAAAAAGTATATAGAAATTTAGTTTTTTAAATGGATTTGTACTTTAGGAGGGAATTGATTAAGTATGAAAAAAAGTGGTTACTTTATTATTGGAATAATTTGTTTTTTGATGACGGCTGGAATTTGTGTTCAGGTAAAAACTGTTACTACTTGGGATACAGGGCCTGTGGTTCAGTCCATGACTGAAAATAAATTGAGGGATAATGTTTTAAAGGCGAAGGAAAAGTATGAAAATGAGTACAAGCTTTTAGAGCAGTCTATGGAGGAATTAGAGAATTTGAGAAATGTTGCAGCTAAGGATAATACTGATGCTCAAAATATGGAAAAGCAGATTAATGATGCTAATATTTTATTAGGGCTTACTGAGATTACTGGTAAGGGAATTACTATTGAACTTAATGATGCAAATGATTCTGAGCTTGCTGGAAATTTAAATGATTATCTTGTTCATGATTTAGATTTGGTAGAGGTTGTAAATGAGCTTTTCAATGCTGGGGCAGAAGCGGTTTCTATAAATGGACAAAGAGTTGTTTTTTCAACTGCAATTAATTGTTCAGGAAATATTGTTAAGGTAAATGATGAAAAGATAGGTGTTCCTTTTAAAATAAAGGCTATTGGCCTTCCAGAAAAATTGTATGGTGCACTTGATAGACCTGGTGGATATTTGGAATTGATGGAAGAAGATGGGGTTCAGGTAAAAATGGAAAAGTCTGATGATATTACAGTCCCTAAATATGAAGGTGTTTATAAGACTGAATATATGCAAATTGTGGAATAGAGGTGTTTTTTTTGAAGGGCAAAGTAGTTATGGCTATTACTATTGGAATTATATGTATTCTTTTAATTAGTGTAATGTTTGTTCAATTTAAGAGTGTTGAAGTAATTGAGAATTCTGGTATTGGTGCTATGAGGGAAAGTGAATTAAGAGAGGAACTTGCTTCTTGGAAGGAAAAGTATGAAGAGGTAAGTAGCAGTTTAGAGGAAAATAATAAGCTTATTGAGCAATATAATAAGGAGTCTCAGGATGAACAGGGAGCGTTAAATCTTTTAAATCAGGATTTGAAAAAGGCTAATATGAGTCTTGGATATACTGATGTCAAGGGTCCTGGAATTACTATTACTCTTTCTGATGGGGATTCGCGAATTACTTATAATGATATATTGTATTTAGTAAATGAGCTTAAGCATGCTGGCGCAGAGGCTATTTCTATTAATGATAAAAGGATTGTTTCTGTTTCTGATATTGTTAATATTCAGAATAAGTTTATTTTTGTGAATACTGAGAGGATTATTTCTCCTTATGTTGTTAAGGCTATTGGTGATAGTAAGTATTTGGAGAGTGCTATTAATGTTAAGGGTGGTCTTAAGGATGAGTTAGAGGCTGATGGGAAGAGTATTTCGTATGAGGTTTCTTCGGAGGTTTTTATTAATAAGTATGATGGGGTGCTTGAAATTAATTATGGGGAATAAATTTCTCTTTAAAAAAGACGTCTGCTCCCGGGTAATGTCTATTTAAGTTAATAGAATATATATATAAAAGCAAGTATAATAATTGATTTTTCATGGCTTTGCTGTCGAAACTTTCAGATTAAAAAGTATTTCGCATTTTCTTCGAAGAGCGGGCGATTAATAATCGCCCCTACAAGGAAAAATTTTTTTTGTAGCCAACGGGTAAAAGGGCAGACACAAGGCCTGCCCCTACAAATCTAAAGGTCTCGTTTGGTCGCTGCGCAGCCATTTAAAAATCAATTATTATACAGCTTTTTAGAATGTGGTTCTTTAACTTAAATAGACATTGCACTCCCGGAAATTTAATCAAATATTGAAAGGAATTGGTTTTATGATTTTTTTTGTTATTATTTTAGGTTGTATTTTGGGTGTTGTTGTTGGTATTAATTTACCTGTTATTTCTTATTCGTATTCTGGGTATTTAGCTATTGCTATTATTGCTGCTTTGGATTCTGTGTTTGGTGGTATTACTTCTGTTTTGAATAAGAATTTTGATATTAAGATTTTTGTGTCTGGTTTTTTTGGTAATGCTATTTTGGCTATGCTTTTGACTTATTTGGGAGAGAAGTTGAATGTGGATATTTATTTGGCTGCGGTTATTGTTTTTGTTGGTCGTATGTTTGTGAATTTGTCTATTATTAGAAGGTATTACATAGATAAGTGGGATAAGAAAATAAAGAGTAAAAGACAAATTACAAATAAGTAACAAAAATATTACAAAAATATGACAAATGGTATTGACTTTTTACAAAAAATATAATATTCTTAGAACAAATTAAATAAAGTATAGATGGAGGAGTTAACTTGGCAATAGGTGATATAATAGTAGGTATCGATATTGGAACTTCTAAAGTTAGCACGGTTGTAGGAGAGGTTAATAATTTCAATCAAATCGAAATTATATGTAATACTTGCTCAAAGTGCCAAGGTATTAGTAAGGGTAAGATTATTGATGAAGAATCTATTTCCATAGCAATAGAAAAATCTATTAAGGAAGCAGAGGAGATTGCAAATTTTAAGATTAATTCAGCTTATGTTACTATACCTGGTAAGTATGTTACAATTGTGCAGAACAGTATCGTAAAGGACACAAAAGATAAATATGCTGGAATATCGCAAAAAGATGTTGCATCATCTATTATTCAAATTCGTGATATTGAGATTCCGGAAGATAGAGTTTTAATTGATATAGTACCTAATGAGTTTATTTTGGAAGATGGTAAAGTTGTAGATGATCCTGTTGGAAAGATTAGTGCAAGTTTTACTTTGACTGCTCAAATTATTTTGGCAGAAAAAGAGTATATAAAAAAGATTACATCAATATTTAGAAAAGCTGGTGTAGATATTGATGGTATAGTTCCAATTACTCTTGCAGAGAGAAACTTAGTATTAGATGTTAATGAATTGCATGATAATGTTTTATTATTAGATATTGGAGCTGGAAATACTGATATAGGGGTCTTCTATGGTTCTACGTTTGTATATACAAATACAATTAGTTTAGGTGGAGATAATATTACAAGTGATATTGCTTATGTCCTTAATATTTCTAAGGAAGAAGCAGATAAGCTTAAAAGGCAATATGGCTTGGCTTTGAAATCATTTATTGATAATGATAATAATATTATTTTAAATACTTATAATGGTGGAGATAGTAAAAATAAGACTATTAAAAGTTCAGAATTAATTGAGATTATTGAAGCAAGGGTAGAGGAGATTTTTTCAATTGTAAATAAGGATATTACAAATCAAGGACTAAAACCTAATATTAATAATGTCATTTTAACTGGAGATGGTATTGTTAATATTAATAAGAGTGATATGGCTGGAAAAATTATTTTAAATATTCCTGTGAAAATATCTACTGGTAGACTTATAACTACTATAAAACCAACTTATAGGACAAGTTATGCTCTTGTTAGATATATTGCTTCAAGGACTTTTACTAAAACAGTATCTAGTAGTATTGATAATAAGCCTGATAAATCAATTTTTAAAGTTATTATAGAAAAAATTCGAGACTTTTTCTATTCATAAAATATGTTTTTAATTTTAAAGTATAGATAAAAAATATAAGGAGGAGGAATCACTGTATGATTATGGAAAACGATGATATTAATTACATGTCAGATGGAACAGCTACTATTAAGGTAATTGGTGTAGGAGGAGCTGGAAATAATGCAGTAAATAGAATGATTGATGCTGGAATAAAGAATGTAGAATTTATTGCAGTAAATACTGATAGACAAGCTCTTCAATTATCTAAAGCTTCAGTTAAAATTCAAATAGGTGAAAAATTAACTAAAGGTTTAGGTGCTGGTGCTAATCCAGATATTGGAGCACAAGCTGCTGAGGAGAGTAAATCTGAAGTAGCAGAGGCTTTAAGAGGTGCAGATATGGTTTTTGTAACTTCTGGAATGGGTGGAGGAACAGGAACTGGAGCTGCTCCAATAGTTGCAGCTACTGCTAAGGAAATGGGAATTTTAACAATAGGTGTTGTTACAAAACCATTTACTTTTGAAGGAAAGAAAAGATTAGCTCAAGCTGAAAGAGGTATTGAGAATTTAAAAGGTAAAGTTGATACTTTAGTAGTAATTCCTAATGATAAGTTATTACAAGTTATAGATAGAAAGACTTCTATGTTAGAGGCTTTCAGAATGGCTGATGATATTTTAAGACAAGGTGTTCAAGGTATTTCAGATTTAATTGCTGTTCCTGGTCTTATTAACTTAGACTTTGCTGATGTTAGAACTATTATGTTAGATAGAGGTATGGCTCACATGGGTATTGGTAGAGCTTCTGGTGAAAACAGAGCTGAAGATGCTGCAAAACAAGCTATTCAAAGCCCATTACTTGAAACTTCAATCGAAGGTGCAAGAGGAGTTATTATTAATATTACTGGTGGTAGTGATGTTGGATTACATGAAGCTAATACTGCTGCTGAACTTGTTCAACGCAGTGCAGATCCAGAAGCAAATATTATATTTGGTTCTGTAACTGATGATTCAATGGGTGATGAGATTTGTATTACTGTTATTGCTACTGGTTTTGAAAATGAAGATGAAAAGACTCAAAAAGCTAATAGTATAGTAAATAAAGCTTGGGAAAGAAAAATGGGAGCTACTCCAGCATATGGTGATTCAAATAATCCAAATGAATTAGATATACCTACTTTCCTAAGAAAGAACAAAAATATGAAATAATCTACATTATTTATGTCAGTATTTAAATTATAATATATTTTTTTCGAGAAATAATCTACTTTTGGTAGATTATTTCTTTTTTTCTGTGATTTAAAGCGACAGTTTTTTTATTTTTTTTAGTATAAAATATTTAAGTCAAATGATGAAAGGAAAATATATGACTATATATATTGATGTTGTATTTTTTGAAAATGTACTTGTTAATTATTTTTTATTAGAACTTACAGGTATTTTTGCTAAAAAGAAAAGAAACTTTTTTAGATTAATTTTTTCGAGTTTTGTAGGTAGTTTATTTTCTATTTTGAGTTTAGTAGTAAGTTTGGGATTATTAGAAAGTATTATTTTTAAAGTTTTTGTTTCAATATGTATGATTTTGATTGCTTTTGGAAAAGAGAAAGGTAATTTCATAAAGATTATGACTTTTTTTTACCTAGTTACTTTTGTGTTTGGCGGTATTTCTTTTATGATGATTTATTTTAATGGAGGTTTAGTTTCTTTAAGAGGTGGAGTTTTAATTGGTGAGTTTTCATTATTAAAATTTCTAAGTGCTTTGTTTGTGAGTATTTGTTTCTTGAAAGTGGTTGCTTTTGTTATTAAGAGTAGGATAGAGAAGAAGAATTTAGTTTGTGATTTGGAAATTGTGCTTAATAATAAGAAGGCAAAAATTAAGGTTTTGATGGATACTGGAAATTTACTAAGAGAGCCATTCACAGGTAAGCCTGTGGTTATTGTGGAAAAGGATGCTTTAAAACCAATATTTGATGTGGATATTTTGAATAATTTAGATGAAATGCTTGATGGGAATTTTATTAGTGGAGATGGTTTGAAGTTTAGGATTATTCCTTATAGTTCTCTTGGTAATGAGAGTGGTGTTATTATTGGGGTTTGTGTTGATTTGATAAGGATTTTTTGGGAGAGTGAAGTGGTTTTGAAGGATGCTGTTGTGGGAATTTATGAGAAGAGGCTTAGTGAATATGGGGGGTATTCTGGATTAGTGGGCTTAGAAATTCTAAATGTTTAAGGAATGGCGCGCTTCGCGCTGTGTTTGAAAAGAACGTCCGCTCCCAGGGATTTATCTATTTTTTTGTTGTCCTTCTAAAATAGGAAAGTAAAACTTTCCTATTTTAGAAAACTCGCTTTGCTCGAATAAATCCACACAAAATTTCTATGAAATTTTGGCGGACGAACAACGGACGTGGACTTTGTAATTAATTAAAATAGTTTGAAATAATAAGTCCACTGTTGTTCTTTAATGGGGCTGTAATAATGCTGCTCGCATTAAACAGCCCTCATCGGTCCCCACAGCGGACACCTTAAAAAATAGATGGAAATCCCCTCGCGCTGATTTGACTGTAGAAAATGTGTACTGCTAATTTTATTATTCTTTTTTCATTTTTGGTTTTGCTACTAGGGAGGCAATGTATCCGAAGAAGATTGCTGCTGTGATTCCTGCGGCTGCTGCTTTTATTCCTCCTGTAAATACTCCGAAGTAGTCCGCTTTTTGGTATTTCTTCTATTACTCCTTTTGCTAGGTTGTTTCCAAAGCCTGTTAGTGGGACTGTTGCTCCGCATCCTGCGAAGTCTACTAGGTATTGGTATATTCCGAGTCCTCCTAGGATTACTCCTGTTGTTACGTATATTACGAGTATTCTGGCTGGTGTTAGTTTTGTTTTGTCTATTAATATTTGTGCAATGACGCATAGGAGTCCTCCTATTATGAATGCTTTTAGTAGCATCATCCAGTCTAAGTTTTGTATGAATTCCATGTTTAACCTCCTAATTAGGGTATTGTATAAAAATTTTCTTATATTTCTATGCTTACGGCGTGGGCTATTCCGGGAATTGATTCTCCTTGTTGTGTTGATGTGGAGTTCATTAGTGCTCCTGTTGCAATTAATAGTATTTTCTTTAATTTTTTTTGTTTTAATTGGTTATATAGGTAGCCTGAAAATACTGTTCCACAACATGCGCAGCCAGATCCTCCTGAGTGTGTGTCTTGTTTTTCTTTATCAAATATTAATACTCCACAATCGTCGTAATTTGATTTTAGATTATAGCCTTGTGATTTAGTTAGGTCCATTACTATTTCTTTTCCTATGTGTCCTAAGTCTCCTGTTACTATCATGTCGTAGTAGCTAGGGTTTCTTCCTGTATCTTTAAAATGTGTTATTATTGTGTCTACTGCAGCTGGTGCCATTGCGCTTCCCATATTGTTTGCGTCTTTTATTCCCATATCAACGATTTTTCCTGGTGTTACGTGTGTTACGAATGGGCCTGTTCCGTTTTTTGCAAGGATTGCTGCGCCACTTCCTGTTACTGTCCATTGTGATGTTGGTGGTCTTTGGTTTCCTAGTTCTAGTGGAAAACGGAATTGTTTTTCTGCGCTACAGAAGTGGCTTGATGTGGCGCATAGTGCGTATTCTGCAAAGTCTCCGTCTATTAGCATTGAGCTTAAGAGCATTCCTTCAACGAATGTTGAGCATGCTCCAAATATTCCTAGGAATGGAATTCCTAGTTCTCGTAAGCCAAAGCTTGATGATATGCATTGGTTTAGTAGGTCTCCAGCAAAGCATACATCTATTTTTGATGCTGGGATGTTTGCTTTTGTGATGACTGTGTTTACGGTTTCTTTTATTATTTTGCTTTCGGCTTTTTCCCATGTTTTTTCTCCATAGAATTCGTCTTCTAGGCAGTGGTCAAAGTATTTTGCAAGTGGTCCTGAGGCTTCTTTTGAGCCGACTACTGAGGCGGTTTCTAGGATTGTGACGGGATTTGATAATTTAAATGTTTGTGTTCCTATTTTTTTCATAAGTTCTCCTTTATTTTTTATTTATTTAAAGACGTTAGCTCCCGGGAATTTATCTATTTTTTTTGTTGTCCTTCTAAAATAGGAAAGTTTTACTTTCCTATTTTAGAAAACTCGCTTTGCTCGAATAAATCCACACAAAATTTCTATGAAATTTTGGCGGACGAACAA
>CANQZP010000051.1 GCA_947628395.1 uncultured Clostridia bacterium | reverse complement strand
CTACTAGTCGCCCCTACACGTCTCCGCCCTTTTTTTACTACGAATTATATATTTTGAACCGTAGGGGCGATTATCAATCGCCCGGTCTACGAAGAAAATGCGAAATACAAAAATATCTGTAAATTGCTTCAATCGCTACTTACCTACGGTCTCGTTTGGTCTGCTTAAGTAGCTATTTAAAAATCAATTATTATACTGCTTTAATGAGTGAAATAATTTTTCTTAAATTAAATAGACATTGATGGGAAAGCAAAAAAGTCTACAGATTTTGCACATTACAAAACCCATAGACTTTTATCTATATTTATCTCTTTACTACTTTAAATATTGCTTATGTGTTTCCTTACCTATTCCCCCGCTTCTATCACTACTCCATATTTCTCCATATCTATTCTCTGATTATGCAACATTTCTTCATCTGTAAGCGCCCTATTATATATTCTAGCTGCATACATATTTCCGTTCAAACCAATCTCCAGCAACCACATTAGAAGCACTAACATTTCCTCCTAATACAAAATCAACATTATGGGCAGGAGATTGAACATTTCCACTCATATTTAAAAAATACCTTTGACCATTTTCAAATAATTTTAATTCATTACCATTATAATTTCCAGATAAACAATATATTTTATTTGCTACAATATCATCATTAGATTGTATAAATTTATATTCATTTCCAATATATATTAGAAAAGTATTTTTAATATGATTTCCTAAAGAATTATATAAAAATCCATATCCTCCACCTTCAAAATTACACATATAATCTACTTCTATATCTTTTATTTCATTACTATTCATTACAACTGCTTCTAAAGTTACATTTTCATAATTCATCTTTCCTATATCTACCCAACTATCAGTTCCATTAAATTTTAAGCAATCATTCTGCCATGTTGGTTCACCTTTTAAAGTTCCATCATTTCCATTACCACTTAAATCTTTCCATACTGTTGCTGTGTCATTATGTCCATTTCCTGTATTATTTATTCCATCATACGCCACCATTAGACCATTTTTTATATATTCATTACTACTGTCCTTAACTACCTCTCCATCATCATATATAAATAACTTTTCATCATTCTTCTCTACTATTACAGGAAACTCTTCTGCATCTGTTTCAATATCAATCTTCTCTAATTCACTCTTTAAATTATCCAAATCTACTCTTCCATCTGTATTTAAAGAACCTACTGCAGCTACCTGTACCTTTTCTACAAACTCAGCTGTCTCTGTTTCAGATTTAGCCTGCCTTGCCCTAGTCAAAATCCCATTATCACCAACAACCATAGCAATCGTTACACCTGCTAAAATCAACAAAACAATAATTGTAATAACTAAAGCAATTAAAGTAATAGCAGATTCCTCCTTGGCATATACTGTAGCGGGCCTTGTGTCCGCTCTTTTTCCTATCCCTACACCTTTCTTAATAAATTTTTCCTTATGTTTCATTTCTCTCCTCCTTCTTTTGTTTATATATATTTTTTATACAATACACCAGCGCGAAGGGATTTTTGAAATCTCTTGTTGAATTTTCATATTGAATTAAATTTTTAATGGCTGCGCAGCGACCAAACGAGACCTTTAGGTCGAGTGCGATTGAAGCAACTTACAGATAATTTTTTAATCTGAAAGTTGCGACAGCAAAGCCATAAAAATTAATCAATATGAAAATTTTATAAAAACTCGCATAAATCCCTGGGAGCGGTTGTCAAACATTTAAAAAATTTTTAAAAATGAAAAAAGCCTACAGATTTTGCGCACTACAAAACCCATAGACCCTTATCTATGTTCAACTCTTTATTATTTAAAATACTACTTGTGTGTGTGTGTGTGTGTGTGTACTCTCGCAAGACTTTCAAGCTTTTTCATTTGTATTTCTCCCTTAAAAAATTTATATTATAATCTTACAAATAAAAAACTTAAATGTCAAGTCAGTATCACTTTAAATTTAAAAACTCTTTTTTCATTACCTATGTTTGATTCTCTGCTTCTTCTAACTTAATTTTCTTATATTCTTCTTTAGCCGTAATAACACTCATAACTAATTTTTTATCCTTTGCTTTTCTTAATAAATAATCTATCTTCGATTCCTCCGACTTTATTTTATAAGTATAATAATCTACCAAATCACCCTCAGCATAATCAAAATTTCTATGTGCTATTTCTAATTCTTTTTGCGCTTTCAATATACTCCTTATTATTTCCATATCAGCAGCATCTTCATCTAAATTTATAAGTGGAATCTCTTTTATATATTCTTCTCTCATTCTTTATTCCTCCTATTATAATTATTATATGAATTGTTTAATATAATATTCCTTAAATTTCCTTGAAAGTTAATTTTCATATTGTAAAATCTTTTTTTTTATGATAAACTTTGTTTAAATTTTTAAGGAGGTATTAGAATATGAATAATGAAATAAAAATTTGTAGAGTTTATAGACATTTCAAAGGTAATTATTATTTTGTAGAAAATATAGGCTATGACTCCGAAACGCAAGAAGAATTAGTTATATACAAACCTTTATATCAAAGAGAAGATGATAAAAATATTTGGGTAAGACCAGCAAAAATGTTTTTAGAAGAAATTTCCGATAGGTCTGACAATATTACTGGTCAAAAACATAGATTTGAATTATGTGATAAAGTTTCAGAAAATTATTTAAAATAGAAAAGAGGTAATATTTATGATAGATATTAAATTTTTAAGAGAAAATCCAGATGTTGTAAAAGAAAATATAAAGAAAAAATTTCAAATGCATAAATTAGAACTTGTTGATCAAGTTCTTGAACTTGATGAAAAAAATAGGGAGCTAAAATTAAAAGGTGATGACCTTAGAATGAGAAGAAATTCTTTAAGTTCTGAGATTGGTAACTTAATGCGTGATGGAAAAAAAGAAGAAGCTGAAAAAATAAAATTAGAAGTAAAAGAAATTAATGACGAATTAGAAAATAATGAAAAATTAGAAACAGAATATTCTGAAAAAGTAACAGAAATCATGATGAAAATTCCAAACATTATGCACGAGTCAGTTCCTATCGGTGAAGATGATAGTAAAAATGTTGAAAATGAAAAATTTGGAGATCCTGTAGTTCCTGATTACGAAATACCATATCATACTGATATCATGGAAAGCTTATCTGGTATTGATTTAGACTCTGCTCGTAGAGTAGCTGGAAATGGTTTTTACTATTTAACTGGGGATATTGCAAGACTTCATTCTGCAATTTTATCTTATGCTAGAGATTTCATGATTAATAAAGGATTTACTTATTGTATTCCACCTTATATGATTCGTTCTGATGTTGTTACAGGTGTAATGAGCTTTGAAGAAATGGATGCTATGATGTATAAAATTGAAGGTGAAGATTTATATTTAATTGGTACTAGCGAACATTCTATGATTGGGAAATTTAAAGGACAAATTTTAAATAAATCAGATTTACCTTATACTATGACCTCATATTCTCCATGTTTTAGAAAAGAAAAAGGTGCTCATGGAATTGAAGAAAGAGGTGTTTATAGAATTCATCAATTTGAAAAACAAGAAATGATTGTAGTTTGTGAGCCTGAAGATAGTTATAAATGGTATGATAAACTTTGGAACTATACTGTTGAACTTTTCAGAAGTATGGATATTCCAGTAAGAACATTAGAATGTTGTAGTGGTGATTTAGCAGACTTAAAAGCAAAAAGTGTTGATGTTGAAGCTTGGAGTCCTAGACAACAAAAATATTTTGAAGTTGGAAGTTGTTCTAATTTAACAGATGCACAAGCAAGACGTCTTGGAATTAGAATAAAAGGTGAAAAAGGAAATTATTATGCTCATACTTTAAATAATACTGTCGTAGCCCCACCTCGTATGCTTATTGCTTTCTTAGAAAATAATTATAATGAAGATGGTTCAATTTCTATTCCAGAACCTTTAAGACCTTATATGGGTGGAATGGAAAAAATTACAAAGAAGAATTAATTTTTAAGATATAATAGAAAGTTGGTATATTTATGATAATAAAAAATCCAAAATTTGAAATATCTGCTGTAAGTCAAAAACAATATCCTAAAAATAATTTACCTCAAATAGTTCTAGTTGGAAAATCTAATGTTGGTAAATCTTCTTTTATTAATACTTTAGTAGGTAGAAAAAGTTTAGCTAGAACTAGCAATACACCCGGAAAAACTAGACAAATAAATTTTTATAATATTGATGATAACTTTTATTTTGTTGACCTTCCTCGGATATGGTTATAGTAAAATGTCTAAAGAAGAACAAATTAAAGTTGGTAAATTTATTGAAGATTATTTAGAAAACTGTAATAATATTTCTTTAATAGTTTTATTATTAGATATTAGACACAAACCTACTAATGATGATGTTCTTATGTTTGATTATATCAAAAAAACTAATTTACCTTTTATAATAATTACTAATAAAGCAGATAAAATAGCAAAAACAAAAGTTGATGTTGCAGTATCTGAAATTAAATCTTATCTTGGAATTTCTTTTTCAACCATTCTTCCATTTTCCTCTGAAAGGAAAATTTATTCTGAAAAAGTAATAGAAGAACTTGAAAAATTTATTTAATTTTCAAGACATGTGATGGAGATTCAGACAGGGGGACGGAGTTTTTGTCTAAGAATTTTTTCAAAATTCTTAGACAAATAACTCCGTCCCTTCTGTCTGAAAGTTGCGACAGCAAAGCTATGAAAAATCAATTATACTACTGTCTTCTTATGGTATTTTTCTTAACTTAAACAAACATTGCTGTCCCCTTGTCTGAATTTACGTCAACTATTTTATTGAATAGGAAAAATCAGCTTTTATCTTGGCAATACTTAAGATTTTTCCTATTCAACAAGGTTAATTTACCTTGATTCGTGCAATAATTGCGAAGCAATTTTGCACATCTGGGCATCGAAATCTTTGATTTCGTTAATGCCCAATTTTCTTATTTTCCTATAAACATCTGAACATACAATTTTCCATACTTTTTATTACTAACAACACCAATTCCAGTATAATTATAACTACTATTTAAAATATTTGCTCTATGCCCAGAAGAATTCATCCAAGCAGTTACTGCCGCATTATTACTAGAATTTCCTGCAATATTTTCTCCTGCTGACTTATAAGATACCTTAAAAGAACTTAACATTTGAAAAGGAGAACCATAAGTTGGTGATTCATGTGCAAAATAATTATTATCATTCATATCCTGAGCCTTTATTCTAGCAACTCTTTGAACCTCATAATCTATTTTTAACTCTGGTAAGCCATTATTTTTTCTCTGAACATTTATTAGATTAAATACTTCTTTCTCGTCTGCTGACAATTCCACATTATTAGAATTTTGATTTTGTGAAGTATTGCCTGAATTATTACTATTTCCTGAACTTGGATAAATTGGTTTTATATATTTTTTACTAACAGCACCTACATAATCACCTTCTACCTGTACAATATACCAGTCCCCTACACCTGCAAACACCCTAATATATTCATTTTTCTTTACCGTGGTAATTATTTTATATCCTGTACCTGGACCACTTCTCACATTTAATGTAGTTGCAGTTACTAATCCTGTAGAAAAATCAAGCTTATAATAATGTTGCATTCCAAAAACTCTAGAAAATGCAAATATAACTGCTAAAATTACAATAGCTATAACAATTTTTATAATTGTACTTTTCTTTAATTTTATAAAGTGCATATAAATAAAACCCCCTATTTATATTCTTTTAGTCCATTTTATACAAAATATTTGTCCAATATGACTATTTTAAGAGGGTTTTTAATTTTATGAATCGTATAAATCTCTTCCATAAATTATACTAAATTTTGTTTCATCATCTTTTTCTAAAAACTCATATATATTTCTTTTATATTCTCTTATTACTTCATCTCTCATATCACTATCTAATTTATCTAAACACATATATACAGCAGTATCTTTTATTTCAGATAACAATAAATCATCATTCAGTAATCTTACAAAATCTAATCGTTGCATTCCAACATTAAGATTTGAAATTTCAGCAAATTCTTCAGCAATTTTCCTTTCTTTTTCATTTGGCATTATCAATTTTGCTTTTGAATATGCAGAATATTTTGAAGGCGTATATTCAAAAGTATACATTAGTTTATTTCCAACAAAATGAAATTGTAATTGTGATTTATATTTCATATTAGCTTGTATTGCATGTTTTTCAGGTACAAATACATCTCTTATATTACTTTTATTAACAATTATAGGCTTATTTTTAGCTATAAAATCAGTCCTATCCCTAAGGACAAAATCTTTATCCCAAACATCTAACATTGCTGGCATTTCCTGTAGTCTTGTAACAGTTGGAAACACCTTCTTTTTCATACGAAATAATCTACTTAAATATTGTACTCTAGTTTCTTGGAATCCCAACACATTAACTGGTTGTACTTTTTTATATATTACCCTTCTAGTCAACATATCATTTCTAATTTTATAATATGAATCTTTAATTTTATCTTCTTCCCAAGTATTTCTTCTTAACATTACATCATATTTATTATCATCTTTTTCACTACAACCTATTTCTGTTATTTTAACTAAATGTCCATCATTTCTCAAAGATTTAGCAATATATAAATCCTCTATTACTTTATTACTTTCTGGATCAGACACAATTAAAATTTTATATTTATTCATTTTTTTCCTCCACCACTTTGAATTTTATCATAATTATCAAATTTTGTCATTTTTTCTGTTAATTTTTTCAAAAAAAATAAGCGGACATAAAAGCCCGCATATATATAATTATTAAACTTCCATGATTATAGGTAAAATCATTGGATTTCTTTTTGTTTTAGAAAAAACATAATCTCTCAAATTATCTTTTAATTCAGATTTAATTGTAGACCAATCCCTTATTCCATTTTCCTCAAACTTACGAATTTGATCCCTTAAAAGTCTTTTTAAATCTTCCATTAAGTTTTCTGATTCACGAACATATACAAATCCTCTTGAAATAACATCTGGACCTGCTATAATTTCTCCTGTTGAAGAATCCATAGTAAGAACTACAATTATTAAACCATCTTGCGATAAATGTTGTCTATCTCTTAAAACAATATTTCCAACATCTCCAACTCCAAGTCCATCAACCATAACTCTTCCAAAAGGTACTGTACCTGTAAGTTTAGCTTCTTGTTCATTCATCTCTAATATTCTTCCATTTTTCATTAAGAATATATTTTCTGACTCAATACCCATCTTTTTAGCTGTTTCACTATGAGCAATCAATTGTCTATATTCACCATGAACTGGTATAAAATATTTAGGTCTAACTAAAGATAACATTAATTTTTGTTCTTCTTGACAAGCATGTCCTGAAACATGTATATCTTCTAATGAACTATAAACTACTTCTGCTCCAATTTTCATTAAATCATCTATTACTTTAGCAACATACTTTTCATTTCCAGGTATAGGATTTGCTGATATAATTACTAAATCATTAGGTGTTATAGTTACTTTTCTATGTTCTCCAGAAGCCATTCTAGTTAAAGCTGACATTGTTTCTCCTTGACTTCCTGTCGTAATTATTACTAATTTATCATCAGTATAATTTTTTATCATATCAATATCAATAAATACATTATCAGGAACATTTATATAACCAAGCTCCATAGCCGTATTTATCATATTTATCATACTTCTTCCACAAACTGCAATTTTTCTACCATTTTCAACTGCAGAATTTACTATTTGTTGAACTCTGTGGACATTAGATGCAAAAGTTGCTACTACTATTCTTTTAGTGCAATTGAAAAACAACTTATCAAATACCTCTCCAACTGTACTTTCAGACATAGTATAACCTTTACGTTCAGAGTTTGTACTATCTGACATTAAAGCAAGAACTCCTTTATTTCCAAGTTCAGCAAGCCTTCCAAAATCCATCTTTTCATCATCAATTGGAGTATAATCAATTTTAAAGTCTCCTGTATGGATAACTACACCTGCAGGTGTATGGATTGCCAAAGCTACTGCATCTGGAATACTATGGCAACTTCTAATAAACTCGATTTTCATTTTTCCGAGTGTTATTGTTTGACCTTGATTTACTATTTTTAATTTAGTACTTCTTAATAATTTATGCTCCTCTAGTTTATGACTAATTAATCCAGCAGTTAATTTAGTAGCATAAATCGGTACATTGATTTGTTTTAGTAAATATGGAATCGAACCTATATGATCTTCGTGACCGTGTGTTATTACTAAACCTCTAATCTTTTCTTTATTTCTTTCTAAATAAGTAAAGTCTGGTATTACTAAATCAATACCTAACATATCATCTTCAGGAAATGCAAGTCCACAGTCAACTATAACAATATCATCACCATATTCAAAAACAGTTATATTCTTTCCAATTTCTTCAATTCCTCCAAGAGGTATAATCTTTAACTTTTCTTGTTTAAAAGCAAAATCCTGTCTTGTATTTTTTTTATAATTTCTTCTTGGTTGATTAACATTTATAGCTTCTACTTTTTCATTACCATTTGTATTTTTCTGATCTTCTCTTCTAGTTTTCCTTACCCTATTATTTGTCCTCACATCTTTCTTCTTTTCTTCTAATATTTGATTTTTAATCTTTCTTTCTTCGTTATTCATAATTTCTCCTATCTATCAAATTTTCAGTTTACAACATAAAAAAAATTAGCTTTTAAAAAACTAATTAATGATTCTTTTTATTACACTATTTTTTACTACATATTTTACTTTTGTAAATTGCAAAATAAACTAATAGTTTTTTCTCTACTATTAATTAATAAATTTTATCTTTATTTTTATTTTAAATAATTATTTTACACCGCTCACAAATAATTATTTATATTTTCCGAATCATTACTTTTTTTATTTTTTAAACATCTCTTCTTTACCATCTATTGGTAACAACTAAACTATATTATACTAGTTTTTTCCATATTTGTCAAATTTTTTCTAGATAAAATATTTTTCATAATACTTTCAACTCAGACATATATTGTATTAATTTACAAAAAAGAGGTGTTTATAAATGAAAAAAATAAAATATATTATTTTTATAACAATAATATCAATATTGTTTTTAAGTAACTTTTGTCTTGGCGCATATTTAACAATTCCAACATGGTCAGAAGGAACAAAGGAAACTATAAGTCAAGATGAAACAACTGGAAACTTTTTAGAATTAGAATCAGAATCAGCAATTCTAATTGAACAAAATTCAGGAGATATTTTATATGAACATAATATACACGAAAAACTAAGACCTGCAAGTGTAACAAAAGTCATGACAATACTACTAATAATGGAAGAAATAGATAGTGGTAGATTAAGTTTTGATGACAAAATTTCTTGTAGTGAAAAAGCTTCATCTATGGGTGGCTCACAAATCTGGTTAGATACTACTGAAGAATTAACTGTAACTGAAATGCTTAAAGCTATATGCGTAGTATCAGCTAACGATTATAAGGTACAATTAAGACACAAAAAATTCTAAATTTTAAAATTGAAAATTTTTATTTTCAATTTTTT
>CANQZP010000050.1 GCA_947628395.1 uncultured Clostridia bacterium | reverse complement strand
GCGATTGAAGCAACTTACAGATATTTTTGTATTTCGCATTTTCTTCGAAGAACGGGCGATTGATAATCGCCCCTACGGTAAAAAATAGATGATTGGCAATAATGAAACGGGCGGACACAAGGCCCGCCCCTACGGTTTTAATCTGAAAGTTGCGACAGCAAAGCTATAAAAAAATCAATTATGGTACTGCTTTAATGAATAAAAAATTTCTCAACTTAAATAGACATTGCCGTCCCACTGTCTGAAATATTTTCTGATTGATTGCATAAAATTGTTATTTTTTTAAATAATAATTTTATGGATAAGAAATTTTTTGTAAAGAATGGTTTAATTGGTTTTGTAGCTGGAATTATTAGTGGGCTTTTTGCGTCTGGTGGAGGGCTTATTTTGGTTCCGGCTTTTTCTTTTTTGGATAAATTGGAGGAAAAGAGGTCAAGGGCAACTTCTATTTTTTGTATTTTGCCTCTTGTTGTTACTAGTGGGATTATATATTTTACTGGGAATTATATTGATTGGGAGATTGGTATAAAATGTGCTATTGGTGGAATAATAGGTGGTGTGATTGGTTCGCATTTGCTTAAAAAATTGGATGAGAGGGTTTTGAAAATTTCATTTATTATTTTTTTGATGTATGTGTCATATAGAATGTTTTAAAAATGATGGATTAATATAGCGTGCCTTCGAAGTAGCGGGCGACTACTAGTCGCCCCTACGGTATGACGATATGTATTTAAAGATTAAATAAAAAATATGAGAGATAAAAAAAGTCCCTACGGTATGACGAGATTGAATTTAAAAAGCAAATAAAAAATTTATATTTAAAGAAATTATGAAGTTTTTAGGAGAGTTTTGTGTTAGAGGTTTTATTTGGTTTGATTTCTGGTATTATTAGTAGTTTGGGAATGGGTGGAGGTACTATTTTAATTTTTTTACTTACTGTTTTTTTGGGTGTTAGTCAACATGTTTCTCAGGCTACTAATTTGGTTTTTTTTATACCAACTTCAATTGTTGCTATTTTTATGAATATTAAAAATAAAAATATTGATTGGAAAATTTCGTGGATTATAGTAATTTTTGGTATTATAGGTGCGATTTGTGGAAGTTTTATTGCAAGAAAAATTTCAAGTGATAATTTAAGAAGATATTTTGCAATTTTTTTGATTTTTATAACAGTTTATGAAATATATGCTTATTATAAAATGCATATTAAAACTTCAAAAAGCAAATAATAAATATGTAAATGAAAATAAAAATAGTAAAATAGGAGGAAAATAAAATGAAATTTTTTAAAGGTGCAATTATAGGTTCAATGCTTACTGCTGGTGCTCTTATGATGTATAATAGCAGAGAAATGGATAATACTAAAAAGAAAATGATAAAAAAAGGTAGACAGTTTGTTAGAAAGATGGGTATGATGTAAATAAAATTATTTCAGACATGGGGACGGAGTTTTTGTCTAAGATTTTTTGAAAAAATCTTAGACAAATAACTCCGTCCCCTTTGTCTGAAAATTCTTTGTCTATTCTGTCCTTAAAAATTAGTGTTTATCATCACATGGACATGGTTTTACTGGTTTAAAGTCACATTCGTCTAATTTTGTTCCTTTTAAACATTTTTCTTCTCTATGATCGCATTCTCCACATACTTTTATGTGTTTTACATCATTTGCCCATATTTGTATTTCATAAAATTTGTCTGGGCAAAGTGGTCCAAATACGAATTCACCATTTTTATCTGTGAAAGTATGAGAAACTGGTTTTCTTTCACCTTTACCAAAGTCATGAGATACTTCAATTAATTTTATAACAGCATCTTTTAATGGTTCGCCATAACGATTTTTTAATATTCCATAAATTACGTTTCTGTTATCTTCTGGAACTACAACTTCTAAGTCAAATTGTTTTCCTTTTTCGATAAATCCATCAACATTAACAACTGGACATACATCTTTATCTATTTCCATAATAAAAACTCCTTTAAATTTTTTAGCTTAAGTTAGCTTAATATATAATATGAAATTTTTCTGAAAAAGTGAGTAAAATGGGTTGTTTAGAATAAATTTCATAAAAAAACAAATAATACATAATAGTAAAATAAAAAATAGGTGGAAAAAATGTCTTTTATAGGAATAATTACAAATAAGTCTAATAAAATAGATTTAGAAAACAAATTAAAAGAAAAAATAAATTTTAATATTATTACAATTAAAGCTGAAAATATTAGTAATATAAGAAATATTAAGTTTGACACTATAATTATTAATTATGATTTAGAATATAGTGATGAGATAAGAGAGGTACTTGAGAATACAAAGAATATTCTTTTAAATTCTGATGTGAAGATTGATTTAAAACTTTTTGAGAATTTAACAGCGTATGTTGTAACTTATGGTTTTAACAAAAAGGCGACAATTACAATTGTTAGTGTTGAACAAGAAGAAATAATTTTAGGTATTCAAAGAGATATTAGTATAAATAATAAAAAAATTGAGTCTAAGGAAATAAAATTTAGTAGTAATTATGATAAAAAATACTTTTATGAGGATATAGTTTGTAAAATAATTGAAATATTATATGGATAATTTTAACTTTTTATGTAGACAAAGGAAATAAAATGTGTTATAATTAAGTTGTTGCAAATGAATTTTAATAATTACTCGAAGCAAATATAGAAAATTAAAGTTTTCTAAATATTAGAAAAATCTAAGTTTTGCATTATTAATTTTTCTAAGTAAAGAAAAATTAAGGGAATACTTTAGATAAAATAAGGAGGAAAAAATAGTGGTTACAAATGTATTAGAAAATAACCATCTTGTATTAGTTGGAAAGGTTACTAAAGAAAAGAGATATAGTCATGAAATATATGGAGAAAAATTTTACATATTTGATTTAGAGGTAAAAAGGTTAAGTAGTGCAGTAGATGTTATACCAGTTACAATTTCTGAAAGATTACTTACAGATTTGGATTTAGAAGTTGGTATGAAGATTGCTGTACAAGGTCAATTTAGATCTTACAATAATTATGAAAATGAAAAGAACAGATTAATTTTAACAGTATTTGCAAAAGATGTTGTTAAAATTGAAGATGAAGCAGAGGAAGAAGAAAGTAAAAATACTGTTTCTAATGAGGTTGTATTATCTGGATATATTTGCAAAAAGCCTATATATCGTCAAACACCTTTTAATAGAGAGATTGCAGATGTATTACTTGCAGTAAATCGTTCATATAATAAGAGTGATTATATTCCTTGTATTGCTTGGGGTAGAAATGCTAGATTTTGTCAAAATATTGAAGTTGGTACTGAGATAAAAATTGTTGGTAGAGTTCAGAGTAGACAGTATGAGAAAAAGTTTGAAGATGGTACTTCTGAAACTAGAGTAGCTTATGAGGTTTCAATTTCTAGTATGGAAATTATTGAGAAAAATGATGATGAAAAACAAGTTGAAAATGTAGGATAAATATAATTAAATTTTAGGAGCCAAAAAGAAATTCTTTTTGGTTCTTTTTTTAGCAGGCGATTAGTTGATAATTGTCTGCTTTTGTGATAGTATTTATAAAAATGATTAAAGAAAGGGTAAGATTTATAATGTTAAATCAATTTTCTAGAACGGAGTTGTTGATTGGAAAAACAGGAATAGAAAAATTGCAAAAAGCTAGCGTCGCTGTATTTGGAATTGGAGGTGTTGGTTCTTTTGTAGTAGAAGGACTAGTAAGAGCTGGAATTGGAAATTTTATATTAGTGGATAATGATGAAGTTTGTTTAACTAACTTGAATAGACAGTTAATTGCTCTCCAAAAGACAGTTGGAAAACCTAAAGTAGAAGTAGCAAAGGAAAGAATATTAGAAATCAATCCAAATGCAAATGTAGAAGTGTATAAAGAGTTTTTTATGCCAGATAGTAAGGAAATTTTAGCTGGTTCAGTTGATTATATTGTAGATGCTGTAGATACTGTAACAGCTAAGATAGAATTGGTTATGAGAGCTGATAAATTAAATATTCCAATTATTTCTTGTATGGGAACAGGAAATAAATTAGATCCTACTAAATTTGAAGTAACGGATATTTATAAAACAAGCGTATGTCCTTTAGCAAAAGTTATGAGAAAAGAATTGAAAGCTAGAGGAATTAAAGGGCTTAAAGTAGTTTATTCAAAGGAAGAACCAATTAAGCAAGATGAAATATTAGAAAAAAGTTTGAAAGAGGATGGAAAAGGTAAAAATCAAGTACCAGGAAGTATTTCATTTGTTCCATCAGTTGCTGGATTGATTATAGCTGGAGAAGTAATAAAAGATATTATTAAGTAGTTGATAATTATTTTTCATTTATTATATAATTTTAATATAATTAATTTGAAAGGATAAAGGTTATGAGAGAAAAAAGTAACAAAAGAAAAAGTTTATATACCTCACTAGTCATTATATTAATGATAATTGCAGGTTTATCATTTTTTATGATAAACAAAAATCAAACAAATAAACAAGATGATAAAAATGTAAGTGTTACTAATCAGAGTAATGAGGTTATAAATAATCAAAACCAAGAAGGAAATACTGAAAATACTACTGTAGAAGAGCCTGGGGAACAAAATAATGATTTGTGTGGTGAATATTATAAGCAAGCAGATAGTTTATTACAGACAATGACTTTAGAAGAAAAAGTTGGTCAGATGTTTTTAGTTAGATTCCCAGATAGTGGAGTAATTGAAGAAATAAAAAATTATAATCCTGGTGGTTATATTTTATTTGGAAAAGATTTTAAAAATCAAAATAAAACCTCAATGCTTCAAAAAATACAAGATTGTCAAAATGCAAGTAAAATTAAATTGATATTTGGTGTTGATGAAGAAGGTGGAACTGTTGTTAGAGTAAGTAGTTACACAGCATTTCGTCCAACCAAATTTTTATCACCTCAAAGTTTATGGGCAAAAGGTCAGTTACCAGAAATTTTAAGAGATTCAACAGAGAAGTCAACTTTGCTTAAAAGTATAGGAATAAATATGAATCTTGCTCCTGTAGCTGATGTACCTACTAAATCTTCATCTTTTATATATCAAAGGTCTTATGGTAGGGGTGCTGAAAAAACAGCTATATATGTATCAGAATTGTTAAAAACTATGAATAACGATGGAATGATTTCTGTTATGAAACACTTCCCAGGTTATGGTGATAATGTTGATACTCATACAGGTATTGCTATTGATGAGAGAGATTATAGTGTTTTTGAAACATCTGATTTTTTACCATTTATAAGTGGAATTGAGGCAGGTGGCCCTTGTATATTAGTAAATCACAATGTAGTAAAATCAATGGATCCTAATATGCCAGCTTCTTTGTCAGAAAATGTACATAATATTTTAAGAAATGAACTTAATTTTTCAGGTATTATAATGACTGATGATTTGGCAATGGATGCTGTGAAGTCGTATGCGGAAAATGGAGAAGCGGCTATCCAAGCAGTAATAGCTGGAAATGATATGATTATTACTTCTGATTTTGTTAAACAAAGTCAAGAGGTTTTAAATGCTGTAAATCAGGGAAAAATTTCAGAAGATAAAATAAATGAGGCGGTTCGTAGAATATTAGCATGGAAGTATATGTATAAAGTAATTTGAATATGAATGGGATAAATTCATAAAATATAAAGTGAATGAGAAATAGAAAGAAGGATGATTCTATGAATGAATATATGAAAAGGGCTAGAGAAAATGCTAGTATTGGAATTCAGAATAATGAAGGTGGTCCTTTTGGAGCAGTAATTGTTGATAAAGATGGAAAAATTATTGCTGATGGGAATAATAAGGTTTTAAAGGAAAAAGACCCAACTGCTCATGCTGAAATAGTAGCGATTCGTAAAGCTTGCAATCTTTTGAATACACATGATTTATCTAATTGTACTTTGTATACTTCATGTGAGCCTTGTCCTATGTGTTTATCTGCTATAATTTGGGCTAATATAAAAGAAGTTTATTATGCGTGTGATAGAAAAGATGCGGCAAGTATTGGTTTTAGAGATGATGATATTTATGAATTTATAAATGGGAATAATAATATTCTTGAAATGAAGCAAATTGATAGAGAAGATTGTATTGATGTTATGAAAAAATATAGTGGAAATATGTATTAAAATTGTTGGTGCAATTTATGTTGTGGTATTTGAAAGCACTTAAAAATAAAGACTTTCTCGGCTCAATACATTCGTTATAGATTCTAAGAAAAATTAAAACGAGCCTCTCGCTGTTCTAGCTTCGCTAGCCATCGCTTCCTCATTTTAATTTTTTAAGAATCTATACACTCATTCCAATCACATTCGAAAGCTTTATTTTTAAGTGATTTTCAAATAAACCATATATTGTAACAAAAAGATTATAAAATTTATATACATTTTTAATTTATTACTATATAATTAAAATATATATTTTGTATTTGAAAGGAAGGATTTTTATGGAGAAGAGTCAAAGTAATTTAAAAATTGTTATAGTTTTATTAGTAATAATAATTTTGTTATTATTGGGTTTTGGAATATTTTTTCTAGAGGAAATTCTTGATGAAAGAGAAGATATTAGAGAAATACATGATACTAATGATAGAATATATGCTGATAGTAGTTCTAATGTAAAAAACAAAGAAGATAATAATGTTAATACTACTAATACAAATAATACTACTGATAGTGGAAATTACATTTCAAGAGATGATGCTTTAAAATCAGCTCTAGAGGATTCAGGAATAACTGAAAGTGATATTCGTGATTTAGATATTGAGCTAGAGAATAAGTATGGTCAAACAGTATATGAAGTTACTTTTGATTATAATCAATATGAATATGAATATTACATTAATAGAGAAGATGGTAGTATAGTAAAATCATTTATAGAAAGGGATTAAATATGTGTATACAGCAATAACTTATAATACCAAAAATCATTAATAAAATGGAGGGAAATATTATGAAAAATGAATTAGTTATAAAAAAATGTAAAACTTGTGGTGCTGTAGTAGAAATGCTAGAGGATTGTAATATAGATGGATGTGAAATAAAATGTTGTGGAGAACCAATGGAAAAATTAGTTCCAAATTCAGTTGATGCAGCTATTGAAAAACATGTTCCAGTATATGAAAAAGTTGGAGAAAAAATTTTAGTAAAAGTAAATCATGTTATGGAAAAAGAACATTATATTGAATGGATATGTTTAGTACATGATAATAGAGAATGTATGGTAAAATTAGCTCCAGAGCAAACAGCAGAAGTTACATTTGGATATAAACCAAATTCTACATTATACGCATATTGTAATAAACATGGTTTATGGAAAGCTGAAGTTGAATAAAGATAAATTTAATTATTTTATTATTTCGGAAATTTTGAAATTGAATTTCCGAAATAATAAATCTCAAGCTTTTAGAGCAAAAACTTTAATAATTTAATATTACAAAGAGTCATGAGTTTAAGAAATTATCGAAAAATGTTTGACTAAATAAATAAAATATGTTATAAATAATTAGTATTATTTTTGGCCCGTTGGTCAAGCGGCTAAGACGCCACCCTCTCAAGGTGGAATCATGGGTTCGATTCCCGTACGGGTCACCAATTTAAAAATTCTTATCAATAATATATGATAAGGATTTTTTGAATTATTTAGTATAGATAAAGAAATATATATTAAAATTTTACAATATTCTAATTTATTAGAATATTGTAATTACGTTAAGCTAATACTTTATCAAGGGGTTAAAATTCTATAACATATAAAGTTATTTTGTTTAAAGTTAGATGATTATTATCATCTATGAAATTTAATTAAAACCTTAAATTAATAATGTACCATAATAGAAAATTGCCTGAAAAAATCAAGAGGTTGTAGAAAAATTGTATAAAGCTTGGCAAATATGGAAAAAATTAATAAAATAAATGGATTTAAGGGGGATGGCATGAATAAATATAGAACTTATAATTGTAATGAGATTCGAAAAGAAAATGTTGGCGAAAATATCAAACTTGCTGGATGGATTCAAACTATTAGAGATTTAGGTGGAGTTATTTTTATTGATTTGAGAGATCAATATGGAATAACTCAAGTTGTTGCGTCTGGAAATCAAGAGCTAGTTGATTTTGCAACTAAAATACCTATTGAGTCTACTATCTGTGCTGAGGGAACAGTAAGATTAAGAGACGATGATACTGTAAATCCTAAGCTTGATACTGGTTTAGTTGAATTATTTGCTGATAAAATTGAAATCTTAGGAAAAAGAACTAAGAGTCTTCCTTTTGAAATTGAGAGTAGTAGGGATGTTCGTGAAGATTTAAGATTACAATATAGATTTTTAGATTTAAGAAATGAAAGTTTGAAAAATAATGTTATTTTAAGGGCTAAAGTTATTCAGTTTATGAGAGAACAGATGATTAAGAAGGGATTTTTAGAAGTCCAAACTCCTATTTTGACTAGTTCGTCTCCAGAAGGGGCTAGAGATTATTTAGTTCCAAGTAGAGTTTATCCTGGTAAGTTTTATGCACTTCCTCAGGCACCGCAACAGTTTAAACAGCTACTTATGGTTTCTGGAATTGATAAATATTTTCAAATTGCGCCATGTTTTAGAGATGAGGATGCTAGAGCTGATAGAACACCAGGTGAATTTTATCAATTAGATATGGAAATGGCTTTTGCTACTCAAGAAGATGTTTTAAATGTTATGGAAGAAGTTATCTTTAATGTATTTAAAGAGTTTTCAAATAAAAAAATTTCTGAGTATCCTTTTCCTAGAATACCTTTTAAGGAAGCAATGCTTAAATATGGTTCTGATAAGCCTGATTTACGAAATCCTTTAATTATTCATGATGTTACTGATATTTTTGAAAAAGTTGATTTAAAAGTTTTTAATGGTAAGATTGTTAGAATTATTTCTGTTCCTGAAGGAGCTAGTCAGCCTAGAACTTTATTTGAGGGAATGACTGATTTTGCTATTAATGAATGTAAAGCTAAAGGATTAGCTTGGCTTAAAGTAAGTGAAGATAGAAGTCTTCAGGGACCTATTGCTAAGTTTATTGGGGATGAAGCTAGAGAAGAAATGTTAAATAGGGCTAATACTAATGCTGGTGATGCTATTTTCTTTATTGCTGAACATGAGGGAATTGTAGAAAAATTAGCTGGTGAAATTAGAGAAGAATTAGGTAAAAGATTAAATTTAATTGATGATAGTACTTTTAAGTTCGCTTGGATAGTTGATTTTCCTATGTATGAAAGAGTTGATAATGGAAAAATTGAGTTTAGCCATAATCCTTTTTCAATGCCACAAGGTGGAATAGAAGTTCTAAATTCTAAAAATCCACTTGATATATTAGCTTATCAATATGATTTAGTAGGTAATGGTATTGAACTTGCTTCTGGTGCTGTTAGAAATCATTCTCCTGAAATAATGGTTAAAGCTTTTGAAATTGCTGGATATAATGAAGATGTTATTTTAGAGAAGTTTTCTGCTTTATATAATGCTTTTCATTATGGTGCTCCTCCTCATGCAGGTATTGCTCCTGGTATTGATAGAATAATAATGCTTTTGGCTAATGAAGAGTGTATTCGTGATGTTCAGGCTTTTCCTATGAATAGTAAGGCTCAGGATTTGCTTATGGGTGCTCCAAGTAATGTTTCTAAAAAACAGTTAGATGAAATTCATATAAAGGTTGATAAGAAAGATTAAAATATATTGTAAGCGGG
>CANQZP010000049.1 GCA_947628395.1 uncultured Clostridia bacterium | reverse complement strand
GCTTTAGCTGGAATTTTGCCAGCATATAAAAGCCAGCTATTATTAATAGATGCAGGTTCAAATACTAACTGTAAACCGATTAATCTTTTGCAATTTGCTCAAATGTCTAGTATATATTTAAGAAATACTTATGGTATTGAAAGACCAGCAATAGGATTATTAAATATAGGAACTGAAGAGACTAAAGGAAATGAACTAACTAAAGAATCATATAAATTATTAAAAGAAAAATCAGAAGAATTAAATATTAATTTTATTGGTAATGTTGAAGGAAGAGAAGCTTTTTCAGGAGAAGTTGATGCAATTGTTACAGATGGTTTTACAGGTAATATCTTCTTAAAAGCAGTTGAAGGACTTGGAAAATTTGTAAAAAGGTCTTTAAAAGAAAGTTTAATGAAAAATATATTTTCAACTATTGCAACAATTCCAGCACTTCCTGGAATAAAAAGATTCTCAAAAACTGTAGATTATAAATCTTATGGTGGAGCTTTATTTTTAGGAGTAAAAAAACCAGTTGTTAAAGCTCATGGAAGTAGTGACGAAATATTGTTTGAGTTTACAATCAAACAGGCAGAACAGTTTGTGGAAAATAAAGCAGTAGAAAAAATGATAGAAGAATTTGAAAATTTAAATAAAATTTAAAATAGGTCTTGACATTTTTATAAACATAGAATAATAATATATCAAATAGAAAAAATAGGAGGTATGCATAAAGTGAATTCAGATGAAGTTTTTGAAAAAGTAAAAGGAATTATAGTAGAACAATTAGGAGTAACAGAAGGATCTGTTACAATGGAGGCTTCTTTCATAGATGATTTAGGAGCTGATTCTTTAGATATAGTAGAACTTGTTATGGCATTAGAGGAAGAATTTGATATTGAAATTCCAGATGCTGATGCAGAGAAAGTTACTACTGTAGGTGATGTAGTAGAGTATATTAAAGAGAATGTGTAAGAATTAAGACAAAAAAACATGGCTTTTTCAAAAAGCCATGTTTTTTTGTCTTATTACAGAAAAGGACATCCGCTCCCAGGGATTTATCTATTTTTTCTGTGTCCTTCCCCAATGGGGCTGTAATAATGCTACTCGCATTAAACAGCCCTCATCGGTCCCCACAGCGGACACCTAAAAAAATAGATGGAAATCCCTTCGCGCTATTTTAGAAGTAGGATAATAATCTTAATAAGAATATTTGAAAATCACTTAAAAATAAAGCTTTCGAATGTGATTGGAATGAGTGTATAGATTCTTGAAAAATTAAAATGAGGAAGCGATGGCGAGCGAAGCTCGAACAGCGAGAGGCTCGTTTGAATTTTTCTTAGAATCTATAGCGAGTGTATTGAGCCGAGAAAGCCTTTATTTTTAAGTATTTTCAAATACAACAAAATAATAAAGTAATACCTAACTTACATAATTTATGTATTGCTTTTTGGGGATAAAACAAATATAATGAAATAGATGTAAAAAGGAAAGGGATGTGTATAATGAAAAAATATGACATTGTTATAGTAGGAATGGGACCAAGTTCAATATTTACAGCTTACGAATTAATAAAATTAAATTCAAACAAAAGAATATTATTAATAGACCAAGGAAAAAGAGTTGAAAATAGATATTGCCCAATACAAGAAAAAAATGAATGTGTAAGGTGCAAACCATTTTGCAATATAACAAATGGATTTTCAGGAGCAGGAGCCTTTTCTGATGGAAAATTATCTTTATATAATAAAGATGAGGATGAAATATATGTAGGTGGAAATCTTCAAGAATATATAGGAGTAGAAGAAACTAAAAAATTAATTGATTATACTGATAAAATTTATTTAGAGTTTGGAGCAGATAAGAAATTAGAAGGAACAGAGTATAAAGCCGAAGTTGAAAAAATAAAGGCTAAGGCTAAAAAAGAAGATATTACTTTAATAGATATACCAATTAGACATTTAGGAACAGAAAAAGCTCATGAGTTATATAGAAAACTAGAAGAATATCTTGAAAAAAACAATATAAATATGATGTTCGAAACAATTGTATCTGATTTAATAGTTGAGTCAAATGAAGTAAAAGGTGTAGTAATAAAAGATAGTAAAAAATATAATTCCAAAAAGGAAGAGGACATAGAGGAGATTTATGCTGATAAAGTAATACTTGCAGTCGGAAGAAAAGGTGCTAATTGGCTTGTAGATATATGTGAAAAACACAAAATAAAAACTAAGGCAGGAATTGTAGATATAGGAATTAGATATGAGTTACCAGACGAAGTAATGAAAGATATAAATAAATATATGTATGAAGGAAAATTTGTCGGAAAATTAGAGCCATTTAAAGATAAAGTAAGAACATTTTGTCAAAATCCTAGTGGATTTGTATCAGAGGAAGTATATGATAATAACTTAAGTTTAGTAAATGGGCACTCATTTAAAGAGAAGAAAAGTAAAAATACAAATTTAGCAATTTTAGTATCACACAATTTTACATATCCATTTAATAAACCAATTGAGTATGGAAGAAATGTTGCTAAAAATTTAAATGAATTAGGAAATGGAAATATACTAGTTCAAAGATTAGGAGATATTTATAGAGGTAAGAGAACATGGCAAGAAGAACTAGATAATAATCAAGTTAAGCCAACATTAAAGTCTGCAGTTCCAGGAGATATAACTTTTTCAATAGGATATAGAACAATGACAGATATTTTAAAATTTATAATTAGAATGGATAAAATAATAGAAGGTTTTGCAAATCCAAATAATTTATTATATGCTCCTGAAATAAAATTTTATAGTAATCAACTTGATATAGATAATAATTTTGAAACAAGTGTAAAAAATTTATATTCTATAGGAGACGGAGGAGGAATGACAAGAGGACTTATGATGGCTTCATGTTCTGGAATCCAAATGGCAAGAATAATTGAAAAATAGGAAGATATATTATTGATTCAAAAAAATTTCTAAAATAGACTTTTTAGTATTAAATTATTGAAAAACTTGTAGATATATAGTATAATATAAGAGATATTTGGGGTGAGTAACTATTTTTGTTCTACATAATTTTATGAGAAGGAGGACTTTTATGAAAAAGGCATTAGAACAAAAACGGATATCTAGTCTAACTAATAGTCAAATTAAATTTGGAAAATGGGAACTTGAAAAAATTTTTCCAGTAGTACAAATAGAGCAAATATCACTTAATGATGAATTTTTGCAATATGAAAGTGATTCTAAAGTGATAAACAGAGTCAAGAACAATATCATAACGGCTAAAAAAATTGGAATGAAGAATTTTAGAAAAGCAGCTATAGATCCATCTTTTGGGAAAAATAGAAGAACTATTATTTATTGCGTAGGAAGAAAACCAGCTGTAAAAAAATCACCTATATGGTGGGATAAAGTTGCTTGTAAATTTATGCCTGAGAAGAATAGTAGATTAATGAGTCTTCTTGAAAGAGATGTATTTTTAGGAGTATTAGTAAAAGAACTTATTGAAGAGGAAGGTTATAGTGTAAAAGATGCTTGGGAAGCTGTATGTGTAAATAGTAAAAATATTGGATATGCAACTAATAAGCCATTTTTAGAAAAAGAGTTTGCACTAACTGGAAGCAAAAAAATAAGTAGATGGTATGATTTAGGAAATACACGTAAAATCATAAAAGTTGCAAAGAAAATATACTTAGTATGTGGTTTTAACTATAATATGTCTCCTAAAATTTCTCCAGTAGCTATAAACTGGGAAATTATATTTTCTTCTCTTCCTATTGCAGACGCTGTTGGTGAGATTGTTATTGATGAATAATTTGGCTATAATTTAAAGGTAAAAACTAAAGCGAAGATTCAGTATTTGAATCTTCGCTTTATTATGGAGATATACATTGAAACGAAAATTTCCTTCCAAATTGCATATAAAAATTTCAAAATTTCATTGTGAATTTATTATTTTTCTGATAAAATGTTTCAAAGGAGCGTTTATATGGCAAAATCTAATACAGTGTTTTTTTGTAATAGTTGTGGTTATGAGTCACCTAAGTGGCTGGGAAAGTGCCCAGCTTGCAATGAATGGAATACTTTTGTTGAAGAAAAAATAGTTAAAGATAGTGGAAAAAATAAAATAAAAAAGGTGTCAGAAGTTGTTTTGCTAAATGAGATTTCTAAAACTGAAATTAATAGAACAAGTTCTGGATTCGGAGAATTAGATAGAGTTCTTCGGAGGAGGATTTGTAAAGGGATCTCTTACTTTACTTCGGTGGTGAACCTGGTATTGGCAAATCTACTTTAATTCTTCAGATTTGTGATAAATTTAAAGGAGACGGAAAAGTTCTATATGTTTCAGGTGAAGAGTCAGGAGAGCAAATAAAGATTAGAGCTGATAGACTAGGAATTACTAATAGTGATATTGTGTTCTTAGGAGAAACTGATGTTGGTGTGATAGAAGAAAAAATTGAAGAAATGATTCCAAAGCTTGTAATTATAGATTCTGTTCAGACTATGTATTCTGAAGAAATTTCATCTGCTCCAGGTAGCGTTAGCCAAGTAAGAGAAATTACTGCTAGAATAATGAAGATGTGTAAAGGGAAAAATATTACTACAGTTATTATAGGACATGTAACTAAAGATGGAAATATAGCCGGGCCTAGAGTTTTGGAGCATATGGTAGATACAGTTCTTTACTTAGAAGGAGAAAGATATTTTTCTTATAGAATTTTAAGAGGAGTAAAAAATCGTTTCGGTTCTACTAATGAAATTGGTATGTTTGAAATGAGAAATGAAGGCTTAGTAGAAATTTCAAATCCATCTTCAGTTCTTCTTACTGAAAGAAATGAAAATGCAGCGGGTTCCATAATAGTAGCAAGTTTAGAAGGAACAAGACCTATTCTTATTGAACTTCAATCTTTGACTTCACAAACTGTTTTTGGACTTCCAAGGAGAACTGCAAATGGTGTAGATTATAATAGACTTACTTTGCTTATTGCGGTTTTGGAAAAGATTGGCGGCATTAATCTTGGTAATCAAGATGTGTATTTAAATATAGTTGGTGGAATAAAAGTTAATGAACCTGCTATTGATTTAGGAATTATTCTTTCTGCTGCTTCTAGTTATAAAAATAAACCTATTAGTGAAGATGTTGTAGCAATTGGCGAAGTTGGCTTAACAGGCGAGATTAGAAGCGTTAATATGATTGAAAAAAGAATAAAAGAAGTAGAAAAAATGGGATTTAAAAAATGTATTATTCCAGAAAGTAATAAAAAGGTATTGAAAGAAAATTTTAAATTAGATATAATAGGCGCAAAGAACATTTGTGATGCAATGAAATTTTTAGGATTAAAATAAAAGTATTGCAGTGTTATATAACAGAAAGTGAGGAAAAACAAGTGAATAAGGTAAAAAAGATAGTTTTAATTTTATTAATTTTAGCTACAGTTGGAGCTTTAGGATTTTTAGGATTTAATTATATTAAAGCTTTGACTAATAAAGAGAAAAATCCAGTAGTTAGTATGGAAATTGAAGGATATGGAACTGTAAAAATAGAACTTTATCCAGATATTGCTCCAAATACAGTTAAGAATTTTATAACTTTATCTCAAAAAGGATTTTATAATGGAAAAACTTTTAGTGAAATAGGTGATAATTATATAGAAGGTGGTTATGATTTAACTGAAGAACCAGAAGAAGATGCAAGTGAAGAAAGTCAAGCTTCAGAAGATGTTGTTGTAGAAGGAGCTGAAAATTCTTCAGAGGAAACTGAAGAAGAATTTATAAGATCTCCAAAATTAAGTGATATAAGAGAATTAAAAGATGGTGAAACTGATGCTTCTTATGCTATAAAAGGTGAATTTGCAGATAATGATTTTGATGATAATAGATTAAATCATGAAAGAGGAGTAATTTCAATGGCTAGAACTGATTATACAGATTATCAAGAAGAAATTGCTACTATTAGATTGATGGGTGATGATTATAATACTACTATTGACAATATTTTAGATAATATGTATGATTCTGCAACTTCTGGATTTTTCATTTTAACTGATAATGATACAAGCTATAATGGACTTTATACAGCTTTTGGACGTGTTATTGAAGGAATGGATATAGTTGATAAAATTTCAGAAGTAGAAGTAACTGCAAATGAAGATGGAAAAAATGTTCCAAATACTCAACCTGTAATTAAAAATGTAAGTGTTGAAACTTATGGAGTAAATTACGGTATTCCTGAAACTGTAACAGTATTTGATTTTGACAGTATATTTAATATGTTCTTGTCTAATTTTTCTAGTGCACAATAAATTTTATGTTTAGAAAGAGGAAATCAAATGATAAAAAATGAAAAAGGTGTAACCTTAGTAGCTTTAGTTATTATGATAATTGTAATTACTATTTTGGCAACTGTTGCAACTTATACAGGACTTTCGACAATAAGTGATATGAGAGTAACTTCCTTAAAGAAAGATCTAGAAGCTGTAGAAGAAGCAGTAAAAACAGTTAGATCAAAATCTTTGGTGGATTCTTCATTAAAATACTATACTTTAGGTGACAGTGTCAATGGAAAAGATAGTATTATGAGTAAAGTTGGGATAAAAGAAGAAGATTATCCTTATTGTAGATATTTTGAAAATAAGAAGTTGAAAAGTGATTTAAATATCTCAGATATCAATGGAGATTATATAGTTAATTTTGAAACTGGAAAAGTATATTCTGTGTCTGGTGCACAAAAAGATGGAAACACATATTATTCGTTAGATCAAATAAATGAAAAAAATAATAGTAATAATATTAAAACAAATGAAGGCTATATGAAAGATGGATTAGTTTTAGAACTAGATGGTATTTATAATACTAAATATGGATATAATGACAAAGCAAATGATTGGTATGATTTGACAGGAAGAGAAAATGATGCGAAATTAACTGTAGGTACAGCTGCTTGGAATGATAAAGCTTTAGATTTAGATGGAGAATCATATTTTACAGTGGATTCACCTGTTAATGATTCTTTGGGAACTGTTGAAGTATGTGTGACAGTAGATCCTGACTTTAAACCTTATGATACAGATAACTGGTATCAGTGTTCTTGTATTTTCGGAAGAGAATTATGGAATACTCAAAAGGATTGGGGAGTAATAATAGATAAAAATGGATATTTTGCTATAGGGTATGCTCATCATACTATTAGTTCATCAAAAATATATGCTTTAGATGGAAAAATGCATACAGTAAGTTATTCTTATAGTAATGGATTAGAATTTTATATTGATGGAGAAATGATAACTAAAATTGAATATAAGCCATCTGGTGAGAGTTGTACTGAGTTCGGAATTGGAAATAATATAGGAGAAAACCAACGTTCTTTAGTACAGTGCAAAATAAATAATATCAGATTTTATAATAAAAAATTATCGGAAGAGGAACATAAGAATAACTTTGATGTTGACCAAAAAAGATTCAAATAAAACTTTGTGATGTATTTCACAAAGTTTTTTTTTCTACATAAAATATCTTAGGTGATAAATATGTCGTTTACAGATAGAGAACTTTTAGCTAGGATAATTCAATGCGAGGCTGGAGGAGAAGGAGAGACTGGAATGAGAGCAGTTGCCACTACTATTATGAATAGAGTGAATTGCGCAGATGGCGAGTATGCTAGGGTATCTCAGGGAGGTAGTATTAGAAATATAATATTTCAGAAGGGACAATTTGATTGTGCTACAGAAACTTTAGGTGGTAAATATAATTCTCAAAATATCTATAATATGAGTCCAGAACAAATACATTTTCAAGTTGCTGACTGGGCTATTTCAGGTAATAAAATAAATGAGGTTGGAGATTGCCTTTGGTATATGAATCCTTTTACTAGTAATTGTCCATCTACTTTTCCTTATAATGGAACTGGTACTCTTCATACAAAAGTAAATAAGCATTGTTTTTATAGGCCTACTGAGAGTTATTATTCTACTTAAAATAGTGTGAAAGGAGTTTTTTATGGATAATTATAGACAGATGAGTGAATCTCAAGATATGATTGATGAAAATGCACCAGAGACTTTAAGAAACTTGGCTTATACGCCTGCGTTCTTAAGAAAACACATTGGAAAATTAGTTAGAATAGAATTTTTAATTGGAAATACTTATTTGGAGGATAGAACTGGAATTTTGCTTGAGGTTGGAGCAAGTTATGTTGTAATTCGTTCTATTCAAGATAATAATTTACTGTATTGTGATATTTATTCTATTAAATTTGTTACAATTACTGAGCAACCTTTTGTATATAATCCTAATTTTCAATTTCAATAATTTTGCAAACTTTTGTTTATTTTTTAGTTGACTTTTTAAAAAATAATATATATAATTTTTAATGAAAATAAGGAAAAGTAGAGTGTGGTATCATCTCAATTCTTATAAAGAAAGTGAGGTGATGGATATGTTAGAAGAAGCACTATTTGAATTACTAATTTTACTATTTGTTACCAATGTAATTCTTACTATCATCTCTTTTATTTTGATTATAGCTATAGTTATAATTACATATAAAGAGAATCACATCTCTGCTAACCATTAGAGATGTGATTTTTTAACCTATTTTTAATGGTACCATACTTGATGGTTCCTTATTTTCTATATTTATTATAGTACATTTTTTTGAAGAAGTCAATTAATTTTATATTGAAAATATTTTTAAAGTGTGATAATATATCTATATTATAAAAATGATTGGAAGATTTAAATGGAAGAGAATAAAGAATTGATTATAAATGATAAAAAAGACAAATGGAATAAAATTGGTTTTATTATCATACTTGTTTTATCTTCTTTGTTAATGTTATTCTTTATAGGCAAAAAAGAAGGATGGCATTGTGATGAAATTTTCTCTTATGGTTCTGCTAATTGTTATTTTGAAAACACATTTCATCCTTACGGAGAAAAGGATTCTACAAGAATATTTTTAGAAGAGAAAGTTTTTAATGGAAATTTAGGAGATATAATCAAAAATTTAAAATATTATTATATTGACCATACAGATGAAAGAGATAAAATTATTGGAGAACATATGGCTAAAGAGATTCCTACTTGGAGAAGTAGAGAAGCGGCTATTGATTATATTGAAGCTGGAAATAATAGATTTAATTATGCTTCTGTTTATTATAATCAGTTAAGAGATGTTCATCCACCACTTTTCTATATGTTAGTGCATACAGTTTCATCTATATTTAATAATACCTTTTCAAAATATATTATCTTTTTTATCTCATTACCTTTCTTTTTAGGTACATGTTATTTTATAAGAAAGATTTTAATACTTATAGATAGAAAAGAAATTTCGCTTATTGCAGTAGTTCTATATGCTTTTAGTATGGGCGCAATATCTACAATGATGTTTCAAAGAATGTATATGATGCTTACTTTCTTTTCTATACTTTATTTATATTTATTTTTACTTATAAGGAAAAATGATTATAATACTACTTTTAAGATTAGACTGGCATTGTTTTTCACAACTGTACTTGGTTTTTTAACACAATATTATTTCTGTATTTATGCAGCTTTAGTTACAATTGTTATGTGTGTAGTTATGATAATAAAGAAAAAGTATAAAGAGCTTTTCAAAATTATTGGAACTTTAGTAATTTCAGCAGTAGTAGGATTGTTAATCTTCCCATTTGCCATAGAGCATATGTTTTTCTCTTATAGAGGAGTTTCTTCTTTTGGAAATGGTGATTATTTATCTAGATTAGTTCAGTTTGGAAAATATATTTTAGAGGCTTTTGGAAGTACAACAATGATTGCCTTAGCCCTACTTATTCTTGCTTTATTTGCTAACATAATAAAAAGAAAAAAAGAGTGGGATATGCTATTTTTAGTTATTGCTCCTGCTATAG
>CANQZP010000048.1 GCA_947628395.1 uncultured Clostridia bacterium | reverse complement strand
GAAAAATTATGGATCAAATTAGAGAGAATAAGTCACCATATCATTTTGTAGAAATAATGGCATGTCCTGGTGGATGTGTTATGGGTGGTGGTCAACCAATTAAGAGTTCTAAGGTTAGAAGTGAGGTTGATGTAAGAAAATTGAGGGCTGATAGTTTGTATTCTATTGATGAAAAGAGTAAAGTTAGAAAGTCTCATGAGAGTCCTGTAATGATAAAATTGTATGAGGAGTATTTGGAGAAGCCAGGAAGTCATAAGGCTCATAAGTATTTACATACAGAATATTCTGCTAAGCCTAAATATGATATAAATGATTAATTTAAAAAATCACCTGTATAATGTGCAGGTGATTTTTTGTAATGCATTATAAAATAAATAAAAAGGGCGGACGCAAGGCAATGTCTATTTAACTTAAGAAAAAGATACTTTGAAAAAGCAAGTATAATAATTGATTTTTCATAGCCTTGGTGTCGCAAATTCCAAATTAAATTTTAAATCTGTAATTTGCTCCAAATCGCACTCGACCTACGGTCTCGTTTGATCGCTTACGCGGCTATTTAAAAATCAATTATTTTACTTCTTTTTAAATCTTAAATTTCTTCCTTCTTAAAATAAATTATAGTAGATATTAAAGTTACAATACCTACGAAAAATACTAGTTCTAAAGTATTATTATTTCCTGTTTTGGGAGTTGAGTCTTTTACTAAATTTTCTGTAAGTTTAACAAAAACTGTAGTATCATAATCAATCGGATTATCAAAATTAAATTTAGCTGTATATTCCACATCTGAATAAATATCTTCTATAGAATAATTATTAAAACCTAAAGCAGTTAAATCAATATGAGATATGATATCTTCTCTAGTAATAGTAGAACCTTTAATTACTTGCATTGTAACTAACTTATCCATTACATTTATAGTTATAGTTACATTAGGAACGTAATTTTCAGCTTCTACATTTATTCCTGTAACTTCATTACTTTGAAAAATAATATTATTATTTTGGTCAGTAACTACTACTTTGTTATCATTAAAATAAATTTTATTTACTGAAGAATCAGTATTTACTAGTTCAAAACCAGTTACTTTATCATTTTCAGCTACATAGACAACATTTTCAGTTTGGTCAGTTGTTAAAGTACCATTCATTATTAAAGTAGGAGTAAAATCTCCAGATGTTGTTTTTCCTTTAGCAATTTCAATACCGTTGTTAGATTCATCTCCATTGTATCCTAAGTTTAAATTTTTTACTTCAACAGTACCAGCATTAACTAATACACCACCATACCCACAATTTGAAATAGTTACACCATCTAAAATAACATGTCCACCATTATAAGCTTGAACACCATATTTTTGACTATTAGTTAGAGATATATTAGTTAAAGTAAGAGTAGCACCTGCACCTGCAGTAATTAGTGTTGCATTATCACCAGATTCAGACCAAGTTTCTGTATTTCTTGAAATAGTAAATCCATTACCATTTATAGTAATAGTTTTATCAGTCATTTCTATAGGTTTACTTAAATAAATATTTGTATTCAAATTAATTATATCACCATTTTGAGCAGATTTTATTGTGTTTACTAATTCATCTTCATTACCTACTGTAGTAATTGTAGCATTAGAAAGTATAGGATAAATTGTGAAAGTAACTAGCAATAGTGTAAAAAATAATATAGTTTTTTGTATATTTTTCATATTAACCTCCATTAAAAAAATTTATATAATTTTATTATTTGCAAAAAATAAAAAATAATGACAAATTATTAAAAAAAACGACAAAAAATAACATATTGTTTTTGTGTTGCAAAAATTAATCAAGGAGGTGGTGTTGCAGCACCAATTGCAGGCCAAATATTTTCTGAAATTCTTCCTTATTTAGAAGCAAATAAAGTGGAGGAGGAGAAAAAAGAAATAAAAATGCCTGATGTTAATAATATTACTTTAGGTGAAGCTGAAAAAATTTTAGAAGATTTAGGAATTAATGTAAAAATAAATTGTGAGACTGGTGAATATACTAAAAATAGCGTAGTTACAAGGCAAATTCCGGATGAAGATATTTCAATTACAGAAGGAAGTAATGTAATTTTGTATGTTGAATAATATTTTTAAAAGATAATAAAATTAATTATAACTATGTACAAAAAAAGAAATTAAGTATATAATGAAAAAAATGTTTAATATTAATATATTAAATAGGAATAATTTAAGAGAGGATAATCTCTTAAAAAATGATAATTTTGAATAGGAGATAAAATGGAATTAAGAAAAATTTTGAATGGTATTGAAAACTTAAAAGCTAAAGGAAATCTAGATGTAGAGATTTCGAGTGTAGAGTGTAATTCAAAAGAAGTAAAACAAGGTTCTTTATATATAGCTATAAAAGGATATGATAATGATGGCCATGATTTTGTAGAAGATGCAATATCAAATGGTGCTAAAGCAGTAATGATTGAGAATATTAGTAAAGTAAAACAAATTAGTTTTCCAGAAGATGTTACTATAATAATATCAGATAATACAAGGCATGCTTTAGCAATTTCATCTTGCAATTTTTATGAAAATCCATCTAGAAAATTTAAAGTAATAGGAGTTACAGGAACAAAAGGAAAAACTACAACAACATATATGATAAAGACTTTATTAGAAGCTAGCGGAAGAAAAGTTGGCTTAATAGGAACAATAGAAAATTATATTGGTGAAGATAGTTTAGGAATGAGCGAAAGAACTACTCCAGAAAGTTTAGATTTGCAAAAAGTATTATCAAAAATGGCAAAAGAAAAAGTTGAATATGTTGTAATGGAAGTATCTTCACAAGCTTTGAAATTAAATAGAGTTGATGGAGTAGAATTTGACATAGGAGTATTTACTAATTTTTCAAAAGAACATATTAGTGAAAAAGAACATACTGATATGGAAGATTATTTTAATTCTAAATTAAAATTGTTTGATATGTGTAAATTAGGATTTATAAATATTGATGATTTTAGAGCTGGAAAAATAAAAAAATCTGCTAAATGTGAAATAAAAACTTATGGAGTAAATAATCAATGTGATTTATTGGCTAAAGATATTACAATAACAAATGTTAGTGTAGATTTTAAAGCAAAATTAACAGATAGAAACGAGAGAATCAAAGTAGATATTCCAGGTAGATTTAGTGTATATAATTCTCTAGCTGCAATTTCTGTAGCTCTTTACTATGGAGTATCACCAGAGATAATAAAAACTGAATTAGAAAAAATCAAAGTACCTGGAAGAAGTGAGCTAGTTCCAAATAAAAAGGAATTAGATATAATGATAGATTATGCACATTCACCAGAAAGTCTAAAAAGTATTTTAGAAGCTGTAAAAACATATACAAGAGGAAGAGTAATATTAGTATTTGGATGTGGTGGAGATAGAGATAAAACCAAAAGACCTATGATGGGAGAAATTGCAGGAACTCTTGCAAATTATACAATAATAACATCAGATAATCCTAGAACAGAAAATCCTGAGGCAATAATACAAGATATAAAATTAGGAATTGATAAAACAAAAGGAAAATATGAAATTGAAGTAGATAGGAAAGAAGCCATAAAAAAAGCAATAAAAATGGCTCAAAAAAGAGATATGATTATCTTAGCTGGAAAAGGTCATGAACCATATCAAGAAATAAATAATCAAAAATATCCTTTTGATGAAAGAGTAATAATAAAAGAGATAATAGATGAAATGAATTAAACGAACATTAAGGAGTGAAAATATTGGAATTTCAATTGAAAATATTATTAATATCTTTTATAGGAACGATGTTAATTGGACTAATTGTTATACCTATATTAAGATATTTAAAAGTAGGGCAATCTGAAAGAGAAGATGGACCAAAGTCACATTTAAAAAAGAGTGGAACACCTACAATGGGTGGAATAATGATGGCAATAGGAATAATAGGAGCAACTATTTTTGCATTCTTACATTATATTGGAAAAGAACCAGAGACAGGATTAAAATTGATTCCGTTAATAGGTGCTTCAATTGGTTTTGGATTAATAGGATTTATAGATGATTTTAAAAAAGTAATACTAAGAAATACAGATGGATTGTCTCCATCAAAGAAAATGTTTGGACTTTTAATTATATCTATATTATATGTTGTGTATTTAAATAGATTTTCAGGACTTGGAACTGATATATTAATACCTTTTGTAAATAAATACGTAACACTTCCAGTATATATATATATTCCATTTTGTATAATAGTAATGCTTGCAACTACAAATGCAATAAACTTGACAGATGGAGTAGATGGGTTAGCTACAACTGTTACTTTAGTTATAGTAACAACTCTAACTGCAATTGGAATCATCTTTGATGTAAAAGAAATAATCATATATGGAAGTATAATATGTGGAACATGCTTAGGATTTTTAGCATTTAATCTAAATAAAGCTAAAGTATTCATGGGAGATACTGGTTCTTTATTGTTAGGTGGAGTAGTATCTTGTTGTGCAATATATTTAAAAATGCCATTACTTTTATTAATAATAGCTGCTGTACCAGTTTTAGAAACATTATCTGTAATAATTCAAGTAGCATATTATAAGAGAACTAAAAAAAGAATATTTAAAATGACACCAATCCATCATCATTTTGAATTATGTGGATGGAGGGAAAACAAAATAGTAGCAGTATTTAGTGGAGTAACACTAATATTATGTTTGATAGGACTAATTTCTATAATATAAATCATATTATAGAAAACTACTTTTTAAGAAAGGGAAAAATATGACTAAGACGAAAAAACAAAATAAAATTAAGTTAATATCGAAAGAGCCATTAGATTTCACTTTATTAATTACAGTTTTTATATTATTGGGATTAGGAATTATAACTGTTCTTTCTGCTAGTTCACCAACTGCTCTTGCTGAATCTGGTGGAAAAAGTAGTTATGGATATTTGTATAAACAAGGAATTTCAGCAATTATTGGAATTGCGGTAATGATTTTTACATCAAAAATAGATTATCATGTTTGGCAAAAACAATATAAAGTTATATATTGGGTATGTTTAGCATTACTTCTTAGTGTATCTTTTATTGGAGTATCTTCTGGTGGTGCTAAAAGATGGATAAATTTAGGTTTTACAACATTTCAACCATCAGAGATTGCTAAAGTAGGTGTTATAATTTTTTATGCAGCATGGCTAACTAAAAATAAAGATAAGTTAAGAAATTTTAAAGTAGGATTTTTACTTCCTTTTATAATGATAATACCAATGGTAGCAATTATTTTAGGACTTCAAACTCACTTTAGTGCTACATTAGTTATATTAATGCTTGTATCAATTCTTATGGTTATGGCAGGTAGTAGGATTTCACATTTCTTAGTAGTAGGAGTTCCAGTTGCTATAGCAGGAATAATAGGAATCTTTGCATTTGGAGAAGATTTTAGACTTGAAAGATTAATTACTTTTTTGGATCCTTGGAAAGATGTAGCAGGAAAAGGTTGGCAGATAATACAGAGTTTATATGCAATAGGTTCTGGAGGATTATTTGGAGTAGGACTTGGAAACAGTAAGCAAAAATATTTATACATACCAGAGCCACATAATGATTTCATATTTTCAGTTCTTGCGGAAGAATTAGGTTTTATAGGTTGTGCTTTTGTAATTATATTATTTGCAATTTTTGTATGGAGAGGAATAGTAATATCTATGAAATCTCCTGACATGTTTGGCAGTTTACTTGCGATAGGAATTACTTCAATGATAGGAATTCAAGTATTGATAAATATAGCTGTTGTAACATCATCTATGCCAGTAACAGGAATGGCTTTACCTTTCTTTAGTTATGGAGGTACAGCATTAATAATAATTTTAGCATCAGTAGGAATTCTACTTAATATTTCTAGGAACGTTAAAAAAATTTAGGAGGAAAGTTTTGTGAGAGTAATAATAGCAGCTGCAGGAACAGGTGGACATATAAATCCGGGAATAGCAATTGCTAATAAAATAAAAGAAAAAGAGCCGGATTCAAAAATAATTTTTATAGGAACAAAAAGAGGAATAGAAAATGATTTAGTTCCAAGAGCGGGTTATGAATTAAAAACTGTAGATGCTTATGGACTTTCAAAGAAAATAAGTGTTAGTACAATAAAGAATAACTTTAAAACGTTAATGGGATTTAAACAAGCTAAAAAGATAGTAAAAGAATTTAAGCCAGATATAGTAATAGGTACAGGAGGTTATATTTGTGGTGGTGCAATAACTGCTGCACATAAACTTAGTATTCCTGCTGTAATACATGAAAGCAATGCATATCCAGGGAAAGCAACAAAAATGTTAGAAAACAAACTAACTAAAGTATTAGTTGGTTTTGAAGAAACAAAAAAATATATAAAAACTCCATCAAAAGTAGTTGTAACAGGAACACCAACTAAGGTTAAAGAAGAAAATCTAAATGTGATGGAGAAGAATAGAGTTATAGAGAAAATAGGGCTAAGGGCAAATAAGCCTATAGTTTTAGTTTTTGGTGGTAGTCAAGGGGCTAAGAAAATAAATGAAGCTCTTATAAGTTTAATAAAGAAAAAAGAAGATCGCGAATATCAGATAATTTGGGCTACAGGTCCAAAACAGTTTGATATAATAAAAGAAGATTTAGAAAAAGAGAATATAAATATAAATAATATAAAAGGAATAAAAGTAATTCCTTACATATATGATATGAGCGAAATAATGAATACTGTAGATATATTAGTTGCTAGAAGTGGAGCTATGACAATTACTGAGGTTGCAATTGTGGGAAAACCAGCAATATTTATACCTCTTCCAAGTAATTCTGCAAATAGGCAAATAGATAATGCAAATATTTTAGCAAAGCTTGGAGCTGCAAAGATTATATTGAATGATGAATTGAATGGGAGTGTATTGGAGGAGAATATATTGGATATGATAAAGGATAAGAATGAGCTTATTAAGATGGGAAAAAGAGCTAAAACTATTGCTAAGTATAATGTGGAAGAGAGGATTTATGAGGAGATTAAAAAAATTGTAAAATAAATTTTGATTTATATAGGAGATAGGGATATCTTCTATTTTAAATTTTAATCAAAAGACATCCGCTCCCAGGGATTTATCTATTTTTTTGTTGTCCTTCCCCAATGGCGCTGTAACCATACTAACGTATGTAACAGCGCTCATCGGTCCCCACAGCGGACACCTTAAAAAATAGATGGAAATCCCTTCGCGCTATTTTAGAAAATATTATTATTAGATAATTACTTAAAATGTGAAATTGTATAAAAAGCAGTAAAATAATTGATTTTTAAATAGCCGCGTAAGCGACCAAACGAGGCTTTAGCCGAGTGCGATTTGGAGCAAATTACAGATTGAAAATTTAATTTGGAATTTGCGACACCAAGGCTATGAAAAATCAATTATTTACTGCTTTGATTATTTCTAAACATCAAAAGTAAAATAAAAAATGTATTGCAAAAAATAAAATATTAGATTACAATACATAAAGATATTAAATGAAGGAGATAAATTATGGCGGATAAATTAATAATAGTTGAGTCTCCAGCTAAGGCTAATACGATAAAGAAATTTTTAGGTGGAAGTACTAAAGTTGTAGCTTCTATGGGACATATAAGAGACTTACCAAAATCAAAAATGGGAATAGATATAGAAAATAATTTTGAACCTCAATATATTAATATTAGAGGAAAAGCTTCACTTATAAATTCACTTAAAAAAGATGCAAAAGATGCTAAAAAAGTATATCTTGCTACTGACCCTGACCGTGAAGGTGAAGCTATAGCATGGCATTTAGCGTATTTATTAGGAATTCCAGAGAATGAAATATGTAGAATAACATTTAATGAAATAACAAAGGAAGCTGTAAAAGAGGCTGTAAAGAAGCCAAGAAAAATAAATCTTGATTTGACAAATGCTCAGCAAGCAAGGCGTGTATTAGATAGGATTGTTGGATATAAAATAAGTCCTGTTCTTTGGAAAAAGGTTAAAAGGGGATTGTCAGCAGGTAGAGTTCAATCAGTAGCTGTTAAGTTAATAGTAGATAGAGAACAAGAAATTGAAAATTTTATACCAGAAGAATTTTGGAATATAACAGCTATTCTTTCTGATAAAAAGACTAAAACAAAGTTTGAATCAAAGTTTGTAGGAAAGAATGGAAAGAAGATAGAATTACACAAAAAAGAAGAAGTAGATGAAATAATAAAGGATTTAGAAAAAGCTAAATATATTGTAGAGGATATAAAATTAGGAGAAAAGAAAAGAAATCCAGCTCCTCCATTTACAACTAGTACAATGCAACAAGAAGCATCTAGAAAATTAGGATTTGCAATCAAAAAAACAATGTCAGTAGCTCAAGGATTATATGAAGGTGTAAGAATAGAGGGCAGAGGTGTAACTGGTTTAATAACATATATGAGAACAGATTCTACTAGAATTTCAGAAGAAGCAAGAGCTGCAGCTAAGAAGCAAATAGAAAAAGATTATGGAAAAGAATATTATGAAAATAGATATTATAAGTCAAGAGCTGATTCACAAGATGCACATGAAGCTATAAGACCATCATATATAGATTTAAAACCAGAAATGATAAAAGATTCATTAACTGCTGATCAATATAAATTATATAGATTAATATATAATAGATTTTTAGCAAGTCAAATGGCTCAGGCAATTTATGATACAATAACAGTAAGTATAAATGCTAATGGATATGATTTTAGAACAAGTGGACAGTCATTAAAATTTAAAGGTTTTATGACATTATATGTTGAAAATACTGATGACGAAAAAGAAACAGAGGAATTAGGAATAGCTAATATTCCAATGTTAGAGAAAAATGAAGAATTAAAAAAGGAAAAATTAGATACAAAACAAAGCTTTTCAGAACCACCACCTAGATACACAGAAGCTAGCTTAGTAAAAACTTTAGAAGAAAAGGGAATAGGAAGACCTAGTACTTATGCACCAACAATTACGACAATATTAGCTAGAAATTATATAGAAAAAGTACAAAAACAATTAGTTCCAACAGAATTAGGTAAAGTAGTAAATAACTTATTGATTGAAAACTTTTCTGATGTAATAAATGTAGAATTTACTGTAAAGATGGAAGAAGAATTTGATAAGATTGCAGAAGGAAAAGAAGAATGGAAAAGTGTCATAAAAGAATTTTATGATCCATTTTCAGTAGTTGTAGAAAAGGTAGAAAAAGAATTAGAACATGTAAAACTAGAAGATGAAGTATCAGATGTTCAATGTGAAAAATGCGGAAGAATGATGGTAATAAAAATGGGAAGGTACGGAAAATTTCTAGCTTGCCCAGGATTTCCAGAGTGTAGAAATGCTAAACCAATAATTGAAACAATAGATGTTCCATGTCCAAAATGTGGAGCAGTAGTTCAAGTAAGGAAAACAAAGAAAAGAAGAAATTATTATATATGTGAAAACAATCCAAAATCTTGTGACTATATTTCATGGAACAAACCAAAGCCAGGAGAAAAATATATAGAGAATCCTGAGGAATTAGAAGATGTAAAAAAAGCTACAAGAAAAACTACTTCAAGAAGAAAAACTACAACAAGAAAAAGAACAACTAAAAAGAAATAATTTAACATAACAACAATTATTAGTTGATATAATACAATATTTTTTATGAAAATAGGTGATAAATAATCGCCTATTTTTGATTTTGAAGGATAGAAAAGTGTTGATTTATCAAAGAAAAAACTGATGGTAAAAATTACCTGTAAAAAATAGTTGACAAGTAACATAAGAGGTGTTAAAATAAGAAATGTACTCACCTAGAAAACATAAAAAATAAGTATAAAGAAATATTTTAAAAAAGTTTTAAAAAAACTGTTGACTTTTATAATTATAGGTAGTATAATAATTCTCGTCGCAACGATAAGTTGAGACAAAAAAGTACATTGAAAAGTAAACAATATCCTTTGAAAAGACCAAGCGGTAGTA
>CANQZP010000047.1 GCA_947628395.1 uncultured Clostridia bacterium | reverse complement strand
GCGACATGTAGGGGCGACTAGTAGTCGCCCGTTCTTACGAAGATATACAATATTATGCGCCCGTTCTTACGAAGATATGCATTATATGCTGTTCCTTCGAAGAGCGGGCGATTAATAATCGCCCCTACAATCTGAAAGTTGCGACAGCAAAGCTATAAAAATCAATTATTTACTGCTTTAGCAAGTTAATGATATTGATATAGAATATGTATTTTTTTAAATAATTATTTATTTAAGTAATTATTTAAAAAAATACACATAAAGGAGAGGGTTTTTATGATAATTATAATGTTAGGAGCACAAGGAACAGGAAAAGGAACTGTAGCAGGATTATTATCAAATGAACTAAATATACCACAAATATCTACAGGAGATATTTTTAGAAAAAATATAAAAGAAGAAACAAAGCTTGGAATAGAAGCAAATAAATATATATCAAAAGGACAATTAGTACCAGATGATATTACAGTTCCAATGGTATCAGATGTATTAGATTCTGATGAGACAAAAAATGGGGCAATATTAGACGGATTCCCAAGAACAATAGAGCAAGCTGAGAAATTAGACGAAATATTAAATAAACATAACAAAAAAGTTGATTTAGTTATAAATTTAGTAACACCAAGAGATGAAATAATCACAAGAATTACAAATAGAAGAGTATGTTCAAATCAACATTGTAAAGCAACATATAATTTGATTTTGAATCCACCATCAAAAGAAGGTATATGCGATAAATGTGGTTCAAAAATAGTTCAAAGAGAAGATGATATGGATGAACAATCAATAAAAAATAGATTAGAAATTTATGATAAGCAAACTAGTCCATTAGTAGAATATTATAATGAAAAAGGAATTTTAAGAACAGAAGAAATTAGTGAAAGAATCAATAGATTAGGAAAAGAAGTAGCAGATGATATATTAAAAGACATTAAAAATTAATGAGCAGTAAGATAATTGATTTAAAAATAGCTGCGCAGCGACCAAACGAGGCTTTAGCCGAGTGCGATTGAAGCAACTTACAGATATTTTTGTATTTCGCATTTTCTTCGAAGAGCGGGCGATTGATAATCGCCCCTACGAAATACTTTTTAATTCTGAAAGTTGCGACAGCAAAGCTATTTAAAAATCAATTATTTACTGCTTTAATGAATATAATCTTAGTAGAAAAGAGGTAAAATTGCAGTGGTAACTATAAAATCTAAAAGAGAAATTGAGATTATGAGAGAAGCATGTATTTTAACAGCTAAAACACATGAAGTTATTAAACAAGCTATTAGACCAGGAATTTCTACATGGGAATTAGATAAAATTGCAGAAGATTTTATTATTAAAAATGGAGGTATTCCAGCACAAAAAAACTTTCCAAGTGGATTTGAAGGAATACCAGATTTTCCAGCTACAATATGTGCATCAGTAAATGATGAAGTAATACATGGAATACCTTCTAAAAAAACTATATTAAAAGAAGGAGATGTAATTAGCTTCGATTTAGTAGTATTAAAAAATGGTTTTCATGGAGATGCAGCAAGAACATATATAGTAGGAAAAGAAAATAATAAAGAAGATAAAAGATTAGTAGAAGTTACAAAACAAGCTTTTTTTGAAGGAATAAAATTTGCTAAAAAAGGATATAGAGTTGGAGATATTTCAAATGCAATTTATGAATATGTAACTAGTAATGGATTTAGTGTAATAAAAGAATTTCAAGGACATGGAATAGGAAGACAAATGCATGAAGATCCAGGTGTTCCAAACTATGGTAAAAAAGGTAAAGGAATGCGTTTAGAACCAGGAATGACAATAGCTGTAGAACCTATGGTAATAGCAGGAAAACCAGATATTTTAAGTTTAGATGATGGCTGGACAATAGTATCAGAAGATGGTACAAATACTGCTCATTATGAAAATACAATTTTAATTACAGAAAAAGAGCCAGAAATCTTGACAAGATTATAAAAATATTATATACTATATTAGCTTACTATTGAAAAGTAGTTAAAAAAAACCTTATTTTGGGAGGAAGAAAATTGTCAAAAGAGGATGTAATTGAAGTAGAAGGTACAGTTATAGAAACTTTACCAAATACAAATTTTAAAGTTGAACTTGAAAATGGTCATCAAGTATTGGCTCATATTTCAGGAAAACTTAGAATGAATTATATAAAAATCTTACCAGGTGATAAAGTAAAACTAGAACTTTCACCTTATGATTTAACTAAAGGAAGAATCACTTGGAGAGCAAAATAAATTTACTATTTAAAAAAAATTTTAAGCTAAAATAAAAATGGAGTAGAGGTGAAAAAAATGAAAGTAAGACCATCAGTTAAGAAAATATGTGAAAAATGCAAAATAATAAAAAGAAAAGGAAAAATCAGAGTTATCTGTGAGAATCCTAAACACAAACAAAGACAAGGTTAATTTAAGGGCTATACTTCTATAGCCCATATTATCATGTTAATAATATAAAAATCGTAGCGGCTGAATTTAGATTTTTATATTTATTATAAATACAATCCAGTTTAATTACATTTCATTAATACTAATTAAACTAAAATTTACAAAAAAACTAAAATTTATTTATGGAGGTGCTAAAATTTATGGCTCGTATAGCAGGAGTTGATTTACCTAGAGAAAAAAGAGTTGAGATTGGACTTACTTATGTCTATGGTATAGGGATTTCTAGTTCTCAAAAAATCTTAAAAGAAGCTGGAATTAACCCAGATACTAGAGTAAAAGATTTAACAGATGAAGATGTAAACAAAATCAGAAAGGCAATGGAAAATTACGAAGTTGAAGGTGACTTAAGAAGAGAAGTTGCTTTAAACATTAAAAGACTTACAGAAATTGGTTGCTATAGAGGAATTAGACATAGAAAAGGATTACCAGTTAGAGGTCAAAGAACAAAAACTAACGCTCGTACTAGAAAAGGACCAAGAAAGGTTGTTAGTAGAGGAAAGAGTGCTAAATAATTTGTAAAAAAAAATTAAGGAGGATAAGCTTAAATGGCTAAGAATGTAACAAAGAAAACAACAACAAGAAGAAGAGATAGAAAAAACATTGAAAACGGTGCAGCTCATATTCATTCAAGTTTTAACAATACTATAGTTACAATTACAGATGTAAAAGGTAATGTTATATCTTGGGCTAGCGCTGGAGAGCTTGGCTTTAAAGGATCAAGAAAAAGTACACCTTATGCAGCAGGTCAAGCAGCAGAAGCAGCTTCTAAAGCAGCTATGGAACATGGTTTAAAATCAGTAGAAGTATATGTAAAAGGACCAGGTTCTGGTAGAGAAGCAGCTATAAGATCATTACAAACAGCTGGATTGGATATTACAATGATAAAAGATGTAACTCCAATACCACATAATGGTTGTAGACCACCCAAAAGAAGAAGAGTATAAAATAAAACAATTAAAAAAATAGAAAGAGGTGTAAATTTTACATGGCTAGATATAAAGATGAACAATGTCGTATTTGCCGTAGAGAAGGTCAAAAGTTATTCTTAAAAGGCTCAAGATGTTATTCTGATAAATGTAGTGTAACTAGAAGAAATTACGCTCCAGGAGAACATGGTCAAAAGAAAACAAAACTTTCTGAATATGGTACTCAATTAAGAGAAAAACAAAAAACTAAATCATTCTATGGTGTAGGTGAAAAACAATTTAGAGGATATTTTGAAAAAGCTTCTAACAAAAAAGGAATCACTGGTGAAAACTTATTACAAATATTAGAAAGTAGACTAGATAATGTAGTTTATAGATTAGGATTTGGAGCTTCTAGAGCTCAAGCAAGACAACTTGTAACACATGGACATATTGAAGTAAATGGAAAGAAAGTTGATATTGCTTCTTATTTAGTTAAAGCTGGAGATGTAGTAGGAATTAGAGAAATTAGAAAAGATAATCCTACAGTAAAAGAAAATATTGAAGTAAACAGTAGCAGACCAATACCAGAATGGTTAGAAGTTTATCCAGAAAAATTATCTGGTAAAGTATTAAGATTAGCAAATAGAGAAGATATTGACCTACCAGTTGAAGAACACTTAATAGTAGAGCTTTATTCTAAATAATAAAATAAAATTAATATATATTTTCATAATAATGAGATTAATAATAGAAAATATAAAAATTAAAGATATTTAATATATCTTTACAGATGGAGGTAAATAAATGATAGAATTTGAAAAGCCAAACATCGAATGCATAGAAGTAGATAATGAAAGAAATTATGCTAAATTTTTATGCGAACCATTAGAACGTGGTTATGGTATGACTATTGGAAACTCACTAAGGAGAATTTTATTATCATCACTACCAGGTGCTGCTATTACAAGTGTAAAAATTGATGGAGTAGTTCATGAATTTTCTACAGTATCAGGAGTTGTAGAAGATGTTCCTGAAATAATTGTTAATTTAAAATTAGTTAGATTAAAAATGCATGATAATGAAGAGAAGGTTATAAAAATTAATTTTAAAGGTGCTGGAGAAGTAAAAGCCGGAGATATTATTACAGACAGTACTATTGAAATATTAAATCCTGAATTACATATTGCTACTGTAGCTGAAGGTGCAGAATTAAATATGGAAATGACAGTAGAAAGAGGAAGAGGATATAATACAGCTGAGAAAAATAAAAGAGAAGATATGGATTTATCAACTTTACCAATTGACTCTATTTTTACACCAGTAAAAAAAGTTAATTATAAAGTTGAAAATACTAGAGTTGGTCAAAGAGTTGATTATGATAAATTAACAATAGAAGTTTGGACAGATGGAAGTTTAAAACCTTTTGAAGCATTAAGTTTAGCTGCAAAAGTAATGACTGGACATTTAGAATTATTTATTGATTTATCAGAAACAGCTAAGAATACTCAAGTTATGGTAGAAAAAGAAGAATCTAAGAAAGAAAAAGTATTAGAAATGCCAATCGAAGAACTAGAATTATCTGTTAGATCATATAACTGTTTAAAAAGAGCTGGTATTGCTACAGTTGAAGATTTAGCAAATAAATCACAAGAAGATATGATGAAAGTTAGAAATTTAGGTAAAAAATCATTAGATGAAGTAACTAACAAGTTAATAGCTTTAGGTTTAGGATTCTCATCATATGAAGACTAATAAAAAGGAAGGTGAATAATAAGTGGCAGGGACTAGAAAGTTAGGAAAACCAACTGATCAAAGATTAGCAATGCTTAAGACTCAAGCAACAGACTTAATTTTAAATGAAAAAATTACTACTACTGAAGCTAGAGCTAAAGAAGTGAAAGCTATAGTTGATAGTATAATAGCATTAGCTATAAAAGAAAAAGATAACTTTGAAGAAGTTGAAGTAAAAGTATCTAAAGCAAAATTAGATAATAAAGGTCATAAAGTTACTGAAAAAGTAACAAGCAAAAATGGAAAAGAATATTTAAAAGTTGTAAAAGAAACTAAAATGGAGAAAAGACAAAAAGATATGCCTTCAAGATTAAGTGCTAGAAGAAAAATTATGAAGAAAATAAATAAAGTAGAAGGTGTAGATTTATTAAACAAATTATTTAATGAAATAGCTCCAAAATATGAGAATAGAAAAGGTGGATATACTAGAATATTAAAATGTGGTCCACGTAAAGGTGATAATGCAGAAGTTGTAATTTTACAATTAGTATAAAAAAAACGGGAAACCGTTTTTTTTTATTGTATAGTAAAAATCGACTTTTGGGTTTGGCATAATATGAGATTTTTCCGTATACAGGGCAAGGCTCAAGCTACCTATATTTGTCCGAGCTTTAGCTTGTGGCATGTATTTTGCAGTTACTTCGAAGAAACGGGCGATTAAAATCGCCCTTACAAAGCAAAATGCCTTTCTTATTGTATAGGAAAAATCGACTTTTTAGCTAGACATAATATGGGATTTTTCCGTATACAACAAAGTTAATTTACCTTTATTCGTGCAATAATTGCGAAGCAATTTTGCACATGTGGGCGTCGAAATCTTTGATTTCGGTTACGCCCAATTTTTTTATAGTTGACATATATTGGTGTTTTTGAATATAATGTATTAAAATATTTTGTGTCATAGATAAAAACTATGTGAATTATTTTTGCACATAGTTTTTTTATATAAATAACATTAGAAAGGATGATTTTTATGTTTGAAAATGGTTATGTTATTGGAAATACTCCAATGATAAAAATAAATTATAAATATAATGGAAAAGTAAATAAGGTATATTCTAAATTAGAATATTTTAATGTAACTGGAAGTATTAAAGATAGAGTAGCTTTTTACATAATAAATAATGCTATAAAAAGAGGAGAATTAAAAGAGAAAATACCTATAATTGAGGCGACTAGTGGAAATACAGGTATTGCTTTGGCTGCAATGGGAAGTTATTATAATCATCCAGTATATATTTTTATGCCTGATTGGGTTAGCAAGGAGAGAATTAATATAATGAAAGGGTATGGTGCAAAGGTTTTTCTTATTTCTAAAAAAGATGGTGGTTTTATAAGATGTGTAGCTGAGGCAAAAAAGATGGCAGAAGATATGAATGGATTTTTGGCTAATCAGTTTTCAAATAGAGATAATTTTTTAGCTCATTACGAAACAACGGCTGAAGAAATTCTAAAACAGGTTCCAGAAAAGATAGATGGTTTTGTGTCAGGTGTTGGAACTGGTGGAACTTTAATGGGAACTGGAGAGAGGTTAAAAAAAGAATATAAAGATTTATTTATTACTGCAATTGAGCCTGATAAAATGCCAATGATTTCTGGTGGAAAAGTGATTGGACAGCATAAGATAGAGGGAATTGGAGATGATTTTGTTCCTGATTTGATTGATAAAAATAAAATAGATAAGATTATACTTATTAATGATGATGATGCGATTAATATGTCTAGAAAAATTGCAAAGGAGCTTGGTATTGGTGTTGGAATTTCTTCTGGAGCTAATTTTTTAGGTTCAGTTTTACTTTCGAATGAGATAGATGGAAATGTTGTGACTGTTTTTGCTGATGATAATAAGAAATATTTGTCTACTGATTTGTTAAAAGAAATTGATGAAAATAGAAACTTTTTGTCTAATAAAATAGAGCTTATAGGGTATGAAGTTAAAAAGTAAGATTAGAAAGAATCAATGATTTTAGAGTATAATTTTTATAAAAACTATTTAAAAAATCTATAACTTATTATATAATATATGAAATTGTATATGGGAGAAATAGGATGCATAAAAAATGGAAGTATAAAGATTTAGATAAGGAAAAAGTAATTGAGATTTCTAATAAGTATAATATTTCAGAGCTACTTGCAACAGTTATGGTTAATAGGAAAATTTTGAAAGATGAAGATGTTAATATATTTTTAAATCCTACAAGAAATAATTTTCATGATCCTTATTTATTACTAGATATGGAGGTTGCTATTGAGAGAATTGAAAAGGCAATAGAGAATAATGAGAAGGTAATTATTTATGGAGATTATGATGTTGATGGTATTACTAGTATAACAGTTTTAAAGAAGTTTTTGAAAGATTGTGGATTGGAGGTTGACTACTATATTCCTAATAGATTAAATGAAGGTTATGGTTTAAATAAAAATGCAATTGATAAAATAAATAGTGAAAATTATTCGCTTATAATTACTGTTGATTGTGGAATTTCTGGTATTGAAGAAATTGAATATGCTAATAGTTTAGGAATAGAAACTATAGTTACAGACCATCATGAACCTATGGATATTTTACCAAAAGCTATTGCAGTTATAGATGCTAAAAGAAAAGATAATAAATATCCTTTTAAAAGTTTAGCTGGTGTTGGTGTTGTTTTTAAGCTTATTCAGGCTTTAGGTATGAGAAGAAATATGGATGAAAATTCATATTTAAAATATTTAGATATTGTATGTGTTGGAACAATATCAGATATTGTTCCTTTAGTAGATGAAAATAGGGTTATAGCTAAGCTTGGCCTTATGTTAGTAAAAGTTACTAAAAATCCTGGACTTAGAGCTTTGCTAAATGCTTCTGGATATAAAGAAATTAATTCTAATACAATATCTTTTGGAATTGCACCAAGAATAAATGCCTGTGGTAGAATGGGATTTGAAAAAGAGGCTGTTAATTTATTTTTGACTAATAATATAGTAGAGGCTAATAGTATTACTGAAAACTTGAATAAGTATAATAGGGAAAGACAAGATATAGAGAGAAGAATTTTTGAGGAGGCATTGGCAAAGATTGAAAAAGATGGGTTGGAAAATAAAAATTCTATAGTTATTTCTTCTGAAAATTGGCATCATGGTGTAATTGGTATTGTATCTTCAAAAATTACTGAGATGTTTTTTAAACCATCTATTTTACTTTGTTTAGAAGATGGAATTGGAAAAGGTTCTGGAAGAAGTATTCCTGGTTTTGATTTACATGAGGCTTTAACTAATTTAAGTGATTATCTAGATAAATTTGGTGGACATGAAATGGCTATTGGTCTTACTGTAAGTGAAAGTAAAATAGAAGATTTTAAAAGAAAGTTTGAGGAATATGCTTCGGAAAAAGAGGTTGATAAGATATTACCTATTTTGGAGATTGATAAACAGATTAATCTTAAGGATATTAGAATTGATAGTGTTAAAGAGTTAGAATTATTAGAGCCTTTTGGAGAGGCTAATAAGAGACCAGTCTTTGTATATAAAAATCTTAAAGTTGATTCCATTAGGGCTTTATCTGAAGGAAAGCATTTAAAATTAGTTTTGAGAGATGGAAATACTTATATTAATGCTATTGGTTTTAATATGGGTGAGCTTTCTAAGGATTATACTATTGGTGACAAGGTTGATATTGCGGGAAATCTTGAGATTAATTCTTTTAATGGGAAGGAAATGGTTCAAATTAATATGAAGGATATTATGATATCTTATTAGAAAGGGAGGTTTTAAATGACTGTAGTTAAAGATGTAACAATTGATGATGTAATAAATACGGTAAAATCGAATAATAAAAAAGCAAATGTTGATATGATTAAAAGGGCTTATGAATTTGCTAAAAAAAATCATGGTGATCAATGTAGAAGATCTGGAGAACCATATATTATACATCCTTTAAATGTAGCATATATTTTGTCACAGCTAGAATTAGATACTGACTCTATTTGTGCAGCTTTACTACATGATGTGGTTGAAGATACTCCTGTTACTAGAGAAGAGCTTGTAAAAGAGTTTGGAGAATCAATAGCAGAAATGGTAGATGGTGTTACTAAACTTGGTCAGTTGCAATATACCAGTAAAGAAGAACAACAAATAGAAGATTATCGAAAAATGTTTTTAGCGATGGGTAAAGATATTAGGATAATTTTGATTAAGCTTGCTGATAGATTGCATAATATGAGAACTTTAAAATTCTTAAGTAGAGATAGACAAATTGCTAATGCTCAAGAGACGATGGATTTATATGCACCACTTGCTAATAGATTAGGTATTTATTCTTTGAAGTGGGAGTTAGAGGACCTAGCTTTTAAATATTTGTATCCTGATGAGTATCATGAAATAGTAAAAGGTTTAGATAAAAAAAGAGAAGAAAGATTAGCTTTTATAGAAAAGGTTATGGATGAAATTAGAGCAGAGCTTAAAAAGGCTAATATTAAAGCAGAAGTTACTGGAAGAGCTAAGCATTTATATAGTATTTATAGAAAAATGCAAAGAGATAATAAAACTTTAGATGAAATTTATGATTTGTTTGCTTTAAGAATATTAGTAGATTCTGTTAGAGATTGTTATGCAGTTTTGGGTATTGTACATGATATGTATAATCCTATGCCTGGAAGATTTAAAGATTATATTGCTGTTCCTAAAAAAAATATGTATCAATCTATACATACTACTTTGATTGGACATAAGACAACTCCTTTTGAAGTTCAAATTCGTACTTGGGATATGCATAGAATAGCTGAATATGGTATTGCTGCCCATTGGGCTTATAAAGAGGCTAGTAATAAAGGAACAAAACAATCTGTAGTAGTAACGGATGATAAGTTAGCTTGGCTTAGAGAAACTTTAGAGTGGCAAAAGGACACTGATAATCCTAATGAATTTATAAATAATTTAAAAAAAGAATTATTTGAAGATGAAGTATATGTGTTTACTCCTAAAGG
>CANQZP010000046.1 GCA_947628395.1 uncultured Clostridia bacterium | reverse complement strand
GCGAGTAGCATTATTACAGCCCCATTGGGGAAAAACAACCAGAAAAATAGATAAATCCCTGGGAGCGGATGTCTTTAGCTACAATTTCATTATATTATCAAATAAAAAAACTCATAATATAATTTTTTAATAATATAATTTACTATGAAAACACCCACAATCTTTATAATAAAATTAAAAGAATACTTCTTCACAATACTAATAACAATATTCACAATATGCCTAGTATTATTCTCCACAGCAAATATTCAAGCCGCCAAAAAAGGAATAGAACTATTCTTCACAGGAGTATTCCCATCACTATTCCCGTTCTTCATAGCAAGCGACCTACTATCACACACAAACTTAATACCACTAATGAGCGAAAAACTAAATAAATACATGAAACCAATATTCAACGTTCCTGGACTTGCTGCATTTCCATTCATTATGGGAATCATAAGCGGATATCCAACTGGAGCTAAAATAGTTACCGACTTTAGAAATCAAAATATGTTATCAAAAGAAGAAGGAGAACGACTACTCGCCTTTACAAATAACTCTGGACCAATGTTCATACTCGGAACTGTTGGAACATGTATGTTCTTAGATAAATCTATAGGACTTCTTTTACTAATCACACATATTCTAGGAACCATCTCTGTAGGACTTATCTTTAGATTTTGGAAAAGTTCCAAACTAAAAAGAAGTAGTCAAGAAACTACATCTTATTTAACATTTAACAATATTGGTGAAGTGATTGGAAACAGTATAAAAAACTCATTAAATACAGTTTTTATGATAGGTGGATTTATAATACTATTTTCAGTTATAATTTCAATACTATTACAAAGTAATATCCTATCAATTTTACCTAATGACTGGTTAAAAGGAATAATTATAGGATTAGTCGAACTAACAAATGGAGTAAGTTTTGTATCTTCAATTATAAGCAAAAATATCACTATAAACATAGTAATTAGTGCCTTTTTAATAGGTTTTGGTGGAATATCAGTATTACTTCAAGTATTTAGTATTACAGCAAAATCAGACTTATCAATAAAATCATACATATATGGAAAACTACTTCATGGAACCTTATCTGCAATTTACACATACCTACTAATTTGCATATTCCCAATATTCAACTTCTCTTTAAACTAGCTATAATACCAAACGAATTCAAAAAAAGCTGTATAATAATTGATTTTTAAATAGCTGCGCAGCGACCAAACGAGCCTGATTTTTTCAGGCGAGTGCGATTGAAGCAACTTACAGATATTTTTGTATTTCGCATTTCCTTCGAAGGCCGAGCGATTGATAATCGCCCCTACGAAATACTTTTTAATCTGAAAGTTGCGACAGCAAAGCTATAAAAAATCAATTATTATACTTGCTTTTTTATGCTATATTTTTAGACTTAAATAGACATTGCTGTCCCCTCTATTTTATTCAAAATCCTCCAAAAACGCATTAAGCTCATTCTTCCCATAAATCACAAGCCCATTTCGTATTCTATCTCTATCCCCATCAGTAAGATACTCAACACTAATATCAGTAATCTCATATACAGTCTCATTCTCATCCTCATCTAAAGAATAAACAGTAATCACACCATTATTTTCCCTTAATACATAATGCTCATTACAAATCCCATCAAACTCCTTATATATCGAAACCTCTCTTGAACTAAAACTAATCACTTCCCAATCAGGATATTCAGCCTTTAATTTATCCTCTGTTAAATTAACCATATCAGGAGGAATCTCAACTAAATTCGTAATAGTATGATTACAGTCCTTATAATACTTATTTATAATTAAAACAGCTTGCGGAGAAATTTTTATCTCCTGAGAATCAACATTTACAGTATTTCCATCAACTATATTTTCCGGAGTCAGTAAATTTTGAGGATTAATAGAATTTTCAGTACCAAACTCCTCTTCCTTTGTAGAAGTCTCGTTTAAGTAAATATATCCAACTCCAATACCAAATAAAAATATCAATAAAAACAAATAAAAAACTTTCTTCATAAATCATCTTCCTTTTTGTTTATTATTGGTAACTTTTGAAAAAATATACTTACTTATTATTTTTTTTAATTTTTATATTCCCTTTACTAACCATAATATTTATTTCTCCATTTAAGTCAGTTCTATAAATCTTGCAACTTAATTTCTGAAGCCTCTCCAAAACTTGATTATCTGGATGACCATATTTATTATTTAATCCTACACCAATTAAAGCAATCTTAGGTTTTACTAAATCTAGAAATTCTTGAATAGAAGAAGAATCAGAACCATGATGTCCAACTTTTAAAACCGTAGAGTTTAAGTAATCTGTGTTTTTATATTTTAAAGTCAATATATTTTCAGCTTTTTCTTCAATATCTCCTGTAAATAAAACAGAAAAATTATTATAATTCATTTTACATACCATAGCATTATTATTTATAGAATTTTCTGAAACTTTTTCGCCACTATCAGGCCATATAACATCAAAATACAAATCTTTTTCAATATTTATTCTTGAACCTTTGCTAACAATATTTACATTAATTCTCTTTTTATTAGCAATTTCTAAAAATTTTCTTAAGTTTTCTGTATCATCAAATTGTTTACCAATAATTATATTTTGAACCTTTAAATTCTCCATTATATAAAATAATCCACCAACATGGTCTGTATCAAAATGAGAAATAAACATATAATCAATCTTTCTAATTCTTTTGTTTAATAAATATGGCATTAACACATTTTTTCCAATATCATAAGTATCACTCCCACCACCATCAATTATAATAACCTTTCCAGCCTGGGTCTCTATAAGTGTTGAATCTCCCTGCCCTACATCAATAAATGATATAATCAATCTATTATCAAAATAAAAAAACAAATTAAACAAAAGAATAATTATAATAAATATAATCAATATTTTCTTTAGAATGTATCTGTATTTTTTAGTCGTTAAAAACAATATAACTAAATAATAAAAAACTAACTCTACTATCCATGGAGAACTCACAAATATTTTAGAAAGTGGAATTTGAGAACAAAAATTAGAAATAAAAATTAAAAGGTTTAATAAAATATTTAAAACAAAACTAAATACTTCATTTGGAAAAATTAAAAATAACATTCCAATAAGCTCTATTCCTAAGATGATTGGTGATATAAATAAATTCGTAATAAAAAATGAAAATGAAATTTGATTAAAAAAATAAGCCATAATAGGAAAAATAAATAAATTAGCATATATACTCACTAAAATTAAATTTAAGACATAATTTAAAAATTTATTTTTTAACTTTATCTTACACTTTTTATACATATACACAATTCCTAAAGTTGCCAAAAAAGATAACAAAAAACTTGGACTAATTATATAATATGGATTAACTATTAAAATTAGTAAAGAACTTATAACTAGATTAAAATAAACATTACTTTTTCTATGAATAAGTTTACTAAGCAGTCCCAAGATTACCATAAAAACAGCTCTAATAACAGAAGGGCTAAAACCTACAATAAAAGTAAAAAATGATAAGATAAGTATAATAAAAATCTTTTTTAAATTTGAACTCTTAAGAAAAAATCCACATACTAAATTAACTCCAATAATAATACAAGAAATATGAGCACCAGAAACAGCCAGAACATGTGAAATACTACTATCCCTAAAATCATTTTTTATATCGTCTGAAATATCATCAGTATCTCCAAGTAAAATTCCCTTTAAAACTGCTGATTCATTTTCTCCAAAATAATCATCAATATTTTTCTTTATATGCTGTCTTATTTTATAACTAAAAAAACTCAAATCTCTTTTTTCATCAATCTTATCTACTTTTTTTGCAGTAACACTTCCATAGATATTTAGAGTCTTACAATAGTCTTTATATTGAAATATGCCTTTATTTTTGTAACCTGCAGTTTCTAAAAACTCTCCTTTAATTACTAATCTATCACCATACTCTATTTTTAAATCTTTTTTTACTCTTACCGTAATTTTCGTTCCTTTAAATTTCAAATTATAATTTACACTCTCTACTTTCAAATCAAAATAATTATAATATTCACTCTTATTTATTTCACTTTGAACTATACCAATAACAGTTACATCCTTTAAATTTTTATATAAATTTTCATGCTTATGTTCAAGATTATAAACTCTAAAAAAACCAAATAAAATAAAAAACTGAAAAGAAATAAAAATTATAATAGGAAAGAAGATTTTTAAATATCTATTAAATTTTTTTGAATTTTTGAAAAAAAGATATATCAAATTTAAAACTATAAAAAAAAGAGCTATACTTATTTTATTCAAGTATAGCCCAGTAATAATTCCAAAGATATATCCAATGGTAATTACTAATATTAAATTAATTTTTGCTCACCTCTTAGTTTATTCTTCTAGCACCAGCATAATTATCTGCATAATATCCAGAAAGAATAGTATCTGTTACAACACCTCTAGATGCATTTGCAGCATGTATAAACTGACCATCACCTATATATATACCAACATGTCCTATAGAACTACCTCCATAATAATGGAATAGCAATAAGTCACCTGGTTGTAGATTTGCTCTATCTACAGCAACTCCATCATTAGCTTGACTATATGAAGTTCTAGTAATACTTTTTCCACATTGCGCATAAACAAAACTTGTAAAACCAGAACAATCAAATCCTGTAGATGGAGAACTTCCTCCTGAAACATATTTACATCCTAAATATTGTTTAGCTACATTTACAACACTACTATTATCTACAGCAGGAGCTGCTGCAGTAACAGTTTCAGCATTTTGTGTTGCTCTTAAATCAGTAGCTGACCTAGATGTAACTGGTGGATCACCTAAAGTCACTAAATCTTTTAAAACATATCCATTTGTCCCATCTGTAAGTCTTACTTCGTACCATCCATTTACTTCTTTCATAACTAATAATACTTCATTTTTTAAAAGTCCAGCAATAGATTGATTACTTGTTCCAGGTCCATTTCTTAAATTTGCTGAATCAGTATTTACATATCCTTTTTGATTTATATCTGTTTTAGTTTCTTCAGGTTTCTCTGTTTCTTCTGGCTGTTCAGCTTCCTCTGGTTTAGTTTCTTCTTCCTTAACTCCTTCTGTAGTAGTTAATAATTTTTGATTAGGTATCCAACCTTTTTGATTTTCTACTTCTATGTTTGACCAGTTATTCAATGTTTTTACTATAGTTATCTCTTTATTAGCCTCTATAGTAGCTATTTTCGAAGAATTAAATGCTGGAAGTAAATATAAAATTGTTTCAGAATTTAATTTATTACCTAAATTCTGATTTTCTTCTTTTTCATCTTCTTTACTTTCTCCTTGATTTTCTTCAGCTTGATTATTTGTTTCTTCTTTTACTTGTTCTTGTGAGTTATTTTCTTCTACTACAGGTTGTGCTGAAGTTGCTTGTGTATTAGTAGGTTCATCACCTAATTTCATTTCTTGAGTATTTAAATCTCCTTGATTAGAATTTGAACTAGAAACTCCTGTATTGTCAACAATTAACAAATCTTTACGTACATATCCAGTTTTATCGCTAAACTTAACCTTATACCATCCATTATTTTCTTCAATAATTTCAACACTAGTATCTTTAGGAATACTTAAAACTACATCAGATTCTGTACTAGCACTTTCCCTCATATTTACATCTGTATTTACTTTTCCCGTAGAAGCAAAAGACGATTTATTTATACAAAATAAAATTGCTAAGCAAACTCCTACAGCACAAATTTTTTTATTTATATTCATAAAAACCTCTCTTTTCTTTATACATGAAAGTATATACTTAAAATTCAGATTTGTCAATCATTACTTACTAATTTATGCACCTTAGATTACTAAATAAAGCTTTTAAATATTATTATTCAAATAAAAAGACATAATCTTTTTCATAGATTATGTCTTTTGTTTTTATATTATTAATTCAAATATTTTTTTAGAAAACTAGAATTTTCTAATTCTTTTTGAAGTTTAGTTAATCCTTCTTTAGCATCTTTTACATATTGTTCCATTTCATCTTCATCAAACATATTAACAGAATTACTATCTTTAATATCTGGTATATCAACATCTTTTACTGTTTTTATATTAGACTTTAATGTAATTGAACCCTTTGCTTTAGCATAATCAGGAACATCAACATCTATTGTTAATTTATCCTCTATATCTAATTCATCTTTTTTATCAGTATTTCTAGTTTCTTCTTCTTTTAAATTTACAGTTCCTTTAATATCATTTATATCAATATCAGCATTCAAAGATGTTACATATTTTTTACCATCTTTCTTAAACTGTAATCCAGCATCTAACTTACCACCTATAAGTTCCTCATTTACAGATAAATTTAATTCTTTATTATCTTTTTCATTAATAATCTCTAATTCTCCTAATTTAGCAGTAACTCCAGAAGCATTCATTTTTAAACTAATTGTTGTTTTATCTTTTTCATATAAGAATTCTAAAATTATCTGATTTCCATCAATTTCAACTTCAACGTCTGTTCTGTAAGTAGCTAAAGCTGTTGCATAAGTAGTAATTTTTGCTTCTCCATCAAATTCTAATTCATCTACTACACTTTCTAAATTTTCAATATATTCATCTATATAATCATCTACATCACTTTCATCTATTTCCTGATCATATAACTCAGCAATTTTAATAACTTTATCTTCAATTATTTCTCTACCCTTATCATCATCTTTAAAAGCTTTAATATATGCATTTAATATATCTGCAACTTCAGAATCAGTAATTGTTAATTCAATCTTAGTACATTTTTTATTCTTACCATTGATTTTTACTTCATCACTTTCTGATTCCATTTCCATATCTTTTATTTGATCTTTTAATATATTTTTATATGTTTTTTCAAAATGTTTAATCTCATCATCAGTAAACATTAAATCATTTACATTGCTTTTTTCAAGCATATCAAATAATTTTGCATATTCTTCGTAATCACTATCTTCTAAATCTTCTTTTGATATTTTTATATAATCTTCATTAATTTTCTTTGAACGTAAAGCTAAAGTATCGTCTTTATATACCATTTCTGCTGAAATATTATCTATTACATCTTTTACAGATGCACTAATATTTCCTGAAAACGCTTTTTCTTTTGGATCTGCCTTTAAATCTAAGTTAATTTTTGAACCGTCTAATAAATCAGTTATATCTTCTAAATTTTTTTCATAAGAAGCTGGCATTCCTTCTATTTCAAATTCATCTATTGAAGCTGTTATTTCTGCTGAACACTCTATAGGTTTTTCACCCATTTCTTCTGAAATTTTTGCTTCAGAAGATTCTGCAACATCTTCTATAGGTTCTGTAAAGGTTTCTCCTATTTTTTCAATACCTTTCCACGTTTTAGCACTCTTAGTAAAATTCAATTTTCCAGTAACCAATAATACTACAACTGTAGTAATTATAGCAACTGTGGCTACAGCAGCTGAAATAATTCCAACTTTTGCCTTTTTAAGAGGCTTCTTTCCTGATACCTTTACCTCAGGATTATTATTATTTTCTTCCATTTTTCCTCCCCTTTTCTTTTTATTTTTTCAGATTATTATTAATATAACATATAGAATAGTAATTTTCAATATATATTTTATTAATTTACATTTTCATCTCTGACTGTGTAATCTGCTGTATAACTTTCGTCGTTTTCAAATGTTACTATTATTTTAATTGTTTCTTTACCATTTCCCGTTGATTTTGAAACATCTAATTTTTTAACTCCGTCACATATTTTTACTTTATTATAATATATGCCATTACCAGCCTGACCTATAATATTATATTCCTCATCTTTCCCTTGTTCATGTATATAAAATTGAAGCGCATCATAATATGTATCTTCACCTTCACCAGTTTTTCTATCTTTTATAAAACTCCACTTTCCATCAGTTTCAACCATACTACCAATTGCATTTATTCTATTATTTTCTTTTTTAGTTTCTTCTAACATATATAAATTAAGTTTATTAAAATCAGCCTCTGAATTTGGATTTTGAATTGTATCAGAATTTTTAAAGAAAAAACCAGTAATTTTTCCCACTAGTAATACGACTACAAATAATACACCTACATAAATTATTAAACTTACTATAGTTACACCTTTTTCAGATTTCATAAAACACACCTCTTATTTAATCATATATTAAAATTAAAACATATGCAATAGAATTTAAAGAAATTTAATTTTATTGTAACAAAAAAAATGAAAGTAAACATTTACTTTCATTTTTTAAACTTATTTTTCTAAATATAATTATTGTAATTCAACAACAGCTCCAGCTTCAACAAATTTAGCTTTGATTTCTTCAGCTTCTTCTTTAGCTACTCCTTCTTTAACTGTTTTTGGTGCTCCTTCAACTAAGTCTTTAGCTTCTTTTAATCCTAATCCTGTAACATCTCTTACAACTTTGATAACAGCTATTTTGTTAGCTCCAGCTTCTTTTAATACTATATCAAAGTTTGATTTTTCTTCAGCAGCAGCTACAGCTGCTCCTCCAGCAGCTGGTGCAGCAACTGCTGCAGCAGATACTCCATATTTTTCTTCAATTCCTTTTACTAATTCTGATAATTCAATAACTGTTAAGTTATCAATTTCCTCTAATAATTTTTCTATTTTTTCCATTTTAAAATCCTCCTAAAAATTTATAAATAATTGGTGTATAAGTTCACCACTCTATTTTTTAAAATTTAAGCATTTTCTTTTTGCTTGCTAACTTCATTAAGCACAGCAGCAAGTTTTGTAATATTTCCAAGTAAACTTCCAGCAAGTTTTGCAATAAGTACTTCTCTTGAAGGAAGTTTTGCTAATGTAATTAATTCCTCTGTAGATACTACTTTTCCTTCTATAACTCCGCCTTTTATTTTATAGAATTCATTTTCTTTAGCATATTCATATATAACTTTTAATGAATCTAAATATTCAGCTTCTGTAGTTATAACTGCTGTAGGACCAACTAATAATTCGTCTAATCCTTCAATTTTGCACTCAGCTAATGCTCTTTTTGTTATATTGTTTTTTATAACAGCATATTCACCTTGTACATTTCTTAAGTTCTTTCTTAAAGTTGTAACATCAGCAACATTAATTCCTCTATAATCTGCTAAAAGAATTAAATTTGATTTTTGCATTTTTTCTGCTAATGCTTTTACTTCTTCTTCTTTTTGTTTTAGTATTACTTCACTAGCCAATTCTTCACACCTCCTATATATTTTTTAAACTTTTTTACTAATAAAAAAACTTCTATTTTCCCCCAAGGCAAAATAGAAGTTTTTAATCTTCTTTTATATTTTACCTCGGTAGGACTTATAATTTATGCCTACTGTCTTTGGCTACATTATTCTTATTTTTGATTAATATATAATCCAGGTCCCATTGTTGTAGAAATTGATACACTCTTAATGTATTGTCCTTTAGCTGCTGCTGGTTTTGCTTTTATAATAGCATCCATAATTGTATTAAAGTTTTCTACTAATTTATCAGCTCCGAATGAAACTTTTCCAAATCCTAAGTGAATAATATTAGTTTTATCTAATCTATATTCAACTTTACCTGATTTAATTTCACTAATAGCTTTTGTAACATCCATAGTTACAGTTCCTGATTTTGGGTTAGGCATCAATCCTTTAGGACCTAATACTTTTCCAAGTCTTCCTATAATACCCATCATATCTGGAGTAGCAACTATAACATCATAATCAAACCAATTTTCTTTTTCTATTTTTGGTATTAATTCTTCTGCCCCAACAAAATCTGCTCCAGCTGCTTCAGCTTCTTTAGCTTTATCACCTTTAGCAAAAACTAATACTCTTTGAGTTTTACCAGTTCCATGAGGAAGTACTACTGTTCCTCTAACTTGTTGATCAGCATGTTTAGAATCAACACCTAATTTAACATGTAATTCTACTGTTTCATCAAATTTTGGTTTTGGCATTTTTTCGATTACTTCAATTGCTTCTTTAGGTTCATATAATTTTGAAGAATCGATAAGTTTTAAACTTTCTTGATATCTTTTTCCTCTTTTCATTTTTTCCTCCTTTGGTTTTAACGAATTTTCATTCTCCCAATAATATATTTATTTTATTTAGTCAGTAACAACAATTCCCATAGATCTTGCTGTACCAGCTACCATACTCATAGCAGCTTCAACACTAGCAGCATTTAAATCTTCCATTTTTTGTTCTGCTATTGCTTTAACTTGCTCTTTTGTAATTTTAGCAACTTTTTCTTTATTTGGTTTTCCAGAACCTTTTTCAATTTTTAAAGCTTTTTTAATTAGAACTGCAACAGGTGGAACCTTAGTTATAAAATCAAATGATTTATCTTTATAAACTGAAATAACTACTGGTATAATCATTCCTGGTTGATTTGCTGTTCTATCATTAAATTCTTTTACAAATTGCATAATATTTACACCACTTGAACCTAATGCTGGTCCTA
>CANQZP010000045.1 GCA_947628395.1 uncultured Clostridia bacterium | reverse complement strand
GATGAAGATACTATGTATGCCGCAGACCAGATTATTGATATTGGCCCTGGTGCTGGAGTTCATGGTGGACATGTAATAGCTCAAGGAACTGCAGATGAAATAAAACTTATTCCTGAATCTATAACAGGCCAATATTTAAGTGGTAGAAAAAAGATTCTTGTTCCTAAAAAGAGAAGAAAATCTAATGGAAAAGCAATAGAAATAAAAGGTGCTGTAGAGAATAATTTAAAAAATATAAATGTAAAATTTCCTTTAGGTGTATTTAATTGTGTAACTGGTGTTTCTGGTTCTGGAAAAAGTACTTTAGTAAATGAAGTTCTTTACAAATATTTAGCTAGAGAACTTAATAGGGCTAGTGAGAAGCCAGGAAAATGTGAAGAAATAATTGGAATAGAAAATATTGATAAGATTATTAATATTGACCAATCACCAATTGGTAGAACACCTCGTTCTAATCCAGCAACTTATACAGGCGTATTTGATATTATAAGAGACATTTTTGCTGGAACAAATGAAGCTAAACTTAGAGGATATCAAAAAGGAAGATTTAGTTTTAATATGCAAGGTGGAAGATGTGAAGCTTGTCAGGGTGATGGTATATTAAAGATTGAAATGCACTTTTTACCTGATATATATGTTCCTTGCGAAGTTTGTAAAGGAAAAAGATATAATAGGGAAACTTTAGAAGTAAAATATAAAGGAAAGAGCATTTCTGATGTTTTAGATATGACTGTTGAAGAAGCTTTAGATTTCTTTAGTAATATACCAAAAATAAAACAGAAAATTCAGACTTTGTATGATGTAGGTCTTGGATATATAAAACTTGGTCAACCTTCTACAACTTTATCTGGTGGAGAAGCTCAAAGAGTAAAACTTGCTACTGAGCTTTCTAAGAGAGCTACTGGAAAGACTTTATATATTTTAGATGAGCCTACAACTGGACTTCATATAGATGATGTTAGCAGATTAGTAAATATACTTCAAAGATTAGTCGATACAGGAAATACTATTATAGTAATTGAGCACAATTTAGATTTGATAAAAACTGCAGATCATATTATTGATTTAGGACCTGAAGGTGGAGACAATGGAGGAGAGGTTGTAGCTCTTGGAACACCTGAACAAATAGTAAGAAATGAAAAATCTCATACAGGTAAATTTTTGAAAAAATATTTAGGAAATTAGGATACATATATTGTATCCTTTTTTTGTAAACAAAATTTAATACAAATGTAATCTAATAATTAGACATTTAGTGATATACTATTTAAAAAGTAGGAGGTGGAAAAATGAATTTTTTTGTAAAATTAAAAAATATTTTATTTAAAAATAAAACAAAAAGACTGCCTTCTGAATCTGATACAGAAAAAGTAATAAAACTTGCTCTAAAAGAAAAAAATCCTGATAGAATTTTAGAAATTTTAAATAATACAGGTTATAGTTTAACATCTAGCGAAATAACAAGTTTAATTGAGAACCTTCCGATAAGTAAAAGAGTTAGTGGTATGAAGGTTGCAAAAAGATATATAACTCCTTATGATTTATTTGAACTTATAAATAAAAAGTTAGATACTAATAATAAAATTATTGCTTTGGAAGAATTTCAAAATCAATTAGATTTATATGATATATATACTATTTTTGATAATCTACCTCCAGATAAAAGAACAGAGAGTTTAGAAAAGTGTATTGATAGATTTGATTCTGTTTCACTTGGAGAAATGATAAAGTTATATATTCCTCTTGTAGAAAGAGCAGATAACTTATATAAATATGAAGAACTTATAGATTCATATTCTAAAGTAGATATTATAAAAAAGATTCTTCCAAAGGAAACACTAACTGCTTTGGAAAAGTATAAAAATGAAATATCTCATAATAATATTGCAGATATAATTACAAATTTGCCATCAAATAATACTTTTGAAGCTTTAAATATTTGTTATGATAAACTAACTATGAATGAAATAAGAGATATTATTATGTATAATATTCCTGAATTTCAAAAATTAAAGGCACTAAAATGTTGTGCTGAGAAATTAAATATATCTATTATAACAGATATTATAAAATATAGTATTTCTGAAAATGAAAAAGAATATGCTATATTGGATTTAGCGGATTTATTAGATATTAGTCATATTGAAGAAATTGTTCAAGATTTAAAAGTATCTTCTGTTTTTTTAGAAGTTTTGTCTACTAAATTTGTAAAAGATGATATTAAATCATTAAAAAGTTTTGTAAGTTAATAAAAGTAAAGAGGCATAGATTTTATAAATCTATGCCTCTTATTTTTTTAATCTAATAGACATGGGGACGGAGTTTTTGTCTAAGAAATTTCAATTCTTAGACAAAAACTCCGTCCCCATGTCTAAATTTGAATATCTAATATATAACTAGTTGTTGTCATTGTTTTGGTTATTTCTATTATTCTTGTTGTTTTTGCTATTATTGTTGTTATTATTTTTTTCATTATTACTCATTTTAAGCACCTCCTTGCTTTTATACATATATTGTGTCATATTTATATAAAAAATATTCAATATTTGAAAAAAAATATAAAGTGTAGTATAATAGTCTAGAAAAATTAGGAGAAAGAGAATTATAGATATGAATGAAAATATAGTTATTGGAATAGAAGGATTAACTGGAACTGGCAAAAGTTCAATATGTAAAGAGCTTTTAAAATTTATACCAAACTCAATTTTATTTAATGCTACTGATGTTTATAGAGCTATAGCATATAAAATATTAGAAGAAAAAATAGATATAAATAATTTAAAAAATGTAGATATTAAAAAATTTTATGATAAATTTGAGATAAGTGTAGAGATAGAAAATAATCAAACTGTTGTATATTCTAAACATATTAAATTAAAAGATGAGAATCTTCAATCTCCAGAAACTTCATTAACAGTTTCAAAAATTTCTAATATTGCAGATAACAAAAACGCATATAAAGTTATATATGATATTATAAATGATTTTAAAAAAAAATATAATGTAATATTTTCCGGAAGAGATACAATGAAAATTTTTCCAGAAATTGATTATCATTTTTTTATAACAGCCGATTTAGAAGAACGCATAAGAAGAAAATGCATACAATATAAAGATACAAGAGCTAATCAAGAAGATATAAGAAACAATATTATAAAAAGAGATAAACTTCAAAAAGATTCTGGATTTTATAAAACTTATGATAAAACTATAATAATAGATGTAACTGAATGTAAAAGTGTTTTAGAGTCAACAGAGAAACTACTTGAAAAAATTAAAATACCTGAAACTATTTAGAAAGGAGAAGAAAAATGGCATACATAAATGAAAAATTAATTGAGTTTAATGAATACTTAAAAAATAGAAAAGTTGCTGTAATAGGTCTTGGAGTTAGTAATATTCCTCTTATAGAGTATTTAAGAAAATATAAAGCAATAGTTACTATTTTTGATAAAAGAACAATTGAAAATTTAGATAAAGACATAATGGACAAAATAGTTGAATATGGAATGGAATTTTCTTTAGGTGATAATTATTTAAGTAAGTTAAAGGGATTTGATATTATTTTTAGATCTCCTAGCTGTCTTCCTACTGTGCCAGAGTTAGTAGAAGAAGCGGAAAGAGGAGCAATAGTAACAACTGAGATTGAAATGCTTATGGAACTTACTCCAGGTAAAATTATTGGAATAACAGGAAGTGAAGGAAAAACCACAACTACAACTTTAATATATGAAATATTAAAGACTGCCGGAGTTTCTTGTTATCTTGGAGGAAATATAGGAATACCTTTATTTACAAAAGTAGAAGAAATGACTCCTGATGATGTAATTGTATTAGAACTTAGTAGTTTTCAGTTAATGGACATGAAAATAAGTCCAGATATTGCTATAGTTACAAATGTTACTCCTAATCATTTAGATTATCATAAAGATTTAGAAGAATATATAAATGCTAAAAAAACAATTTTAGAATATCAAAATGAATCTAGTACATTAATTTTAAATTATGATAACCCTATAACTAAGGAATATGCGAAATCTGCTAAAGGAAAAGTTATATTTTTCAGTAGTAAAACAAAATTAGATAATGGTTATATTGTAGATGATAATGTTATAAAATTATGTGAAAATAATTTAAGAAAACATATAATAGACGGAAAAAATATGCTTTTACCTGGAAAGCATAATCTAGAAAATGTCTGTGCAGCTCTTGCAGCTACTTCTGGTATTGTAGATGAAAAAACTGCTATTAAAGTAATTACTTCTTTCAAAGGTGTAGAACATAGATTAGAACTTGTTAAAGAATCTGAAAATAGTGTTAAATGGTATAATGATTCTTCAAGTTCAAGTCCTTCTAGAACTATTGCAGGACTAAATTCTTATGATAAAAAAGTAATACTAATAGCAGGAGGGTATGATAAGAATTTAGATTATACGCCTATTGCAAAGCCAATAATTGAAAAAGTTAAGGCTCTTATTCTATTAGGTCAAACCAAGGAAAAAATATATAAAGCAGTAGAAGAAGAACTAGAAAAACAAGGGAAGACGTTAAATATTTATGATGCAGCAACTTTAGAAGAAACTGTAATGATAGCAAATGAAATTTCTGGTCATGGAGATATTGTATTATTTTCACCTGCTAGTGCAAGTTTTGATTTATTTAAGAATTTCGCAGACAGAGGAAATCAGTTTAAAGATTTAGTTAAAAAAATAGTTAAATAAAATAGTAACACATTTAAAAACCTTCTCATATTATATGTTAAAAAATAGAGGAGGTTTTTTTATGTACTATAATAATTACGAAGATTATATGAGAAATACTTTAGGATATAATAATATGATGAATAATAATTTTAATACATATCCAATGTATTATGAGTATGATAATAATCAAAATATGGATATAGAAGGTATGTATCCTGAGATATATCATCAAGTAAATCCTATTGTTGAAAATTGTTGTTCTAAATATAGAAATACTAAATTTTCAAAAGAAGTTTTAGAGCAAATGACTGAACAAGTATATAATCAATATTCTGAAACTAGAGGAGTAGAGAGTACAAAAGTAGAAAACCAAAATAAAACAAATAATGTAAGGAAAGAAGAAGAAACTCGCTCACCAAATAACAATAGTCTTAGAGATTTAATTAGAATTTTGATTTTAAAAAATCTTTTCCCAAGTCGTCCGGGTAGACCTAATAGACTGCCTATGGGACCAGGTATGCCACCTCCAGGATGGCAAGGAGGACCAAATCGTCCAGGAGGAATGCCTCCATATCAGCCAAGATATTATTAGAATAAGCAAAAATTAGACACCTACCAAAAGTCTATTACTTTGGGTAGGTGTCCTATTTGGTTCTATGGGTTATTTATCTTTATTTTTCCTAATTCTATTTCCACTGGTTTTCCATAGTAGTTTAAAAATACTTTTATATTATCAGTTGCATCATATTTTGTCATTCCAAAAGTTTCATAATAATTATATTTATTTCCATTTAGCCATTCTAATTTATATTTTCTACTTGGACTAAATGTACATTCAAATTTCTCACCATTAGAATTTTCAACATAACATTTTCCTGTAGAATCTTCAGCATCTAGGCCAATTAGTCCTACATAAGTGCCATCTGTAAGGATTGGTCTGGTTTTTTTCTGATATTCATTATATATTTCCTTATATGGAGATTCAGAAAGTTTAGAGCGTAATTCTATATCAGCCATCGAATCATAATGATGTGCATATTTGCTTAATATTTCATCTTCTAGTTCTTTTGGTTTTTTAGGTTCTTCGATATTATTTATAATAATACCTATTTCTAAACCAGTATCTGAGACTTCACAATAATAAACTTCAAAATCATCATTATTACATCCTACTACTTTATAACTCTCTGATGTTCTGTTATACATTTTTTCAGGTACATCTAATTCTATTTGCCAATCGCCTTTTAGTGTAAGTATTTTGTCGCTATTTTCTTCTAAAAATGTTATTTTTCCAAAAGAAAAATATAATTTTTTAGATTTTGGATATTTTTCTGCATACATATTATACATTAATTTTACTAAATTATTTTCTTTACTACGAAGGGATGGAAAATTATTTAGACCATTATTCAAGTAATTTTCATTACATTCACCAAAAATATATGGTAAATTATATTCTTGACAATAACTTTCAAAAGCCTCTTTATCATTTCCGGCATATAGTATTCTGTTTTCTTCATCCCTTATAATTAAATCTTTTAATTCAATATTATGAATATTATCTATATTTATATATTCATTAATTTTATCATCAAATTTAAAACTAAATTCTGTACTTAAATTATAATCATCCATTAAGAAGTTTTCTATTTTAGCTTCTACATTTATGTTATCAATTATTTCGCCACATTGAGTACTTACATCAGTATTAGATTTCTCATAATCCATTTCGGTATTTGAAATATATCCATGTTCTATTGCTGAATCCATTCCATTTCCGAGTTTTCTGAAATAATGCTTGATGCTCTTTATATTAGTCGCTAGAACAATACCAGATACCAAAACAAAACTTATACATGCTGTTGCTAATATTTTTTTTCTCATAATATATCTCCTTTCTTCTTCGGGAAAAGTATTATTGTTAATCTCTTTTCTAAAATTATCTAAAGCTATATTCATTTTGAATTTTTCTAAGATAGTTTCTTCAATATTATTTTTCATTGATTTATACCTCCTTTCCTTTAAAGAGTTTTTTTAATTTCTTTCTACCTCTAAATAATTTTGACTTTATTTTTTCTTCTGACATATTAAATATCTTTGAAATTTCCTTTATAGTTTTTTCATTATAGTAATACATAATAAATATTTCTTTGTCTTCTTTTTTCAACTTTTCCAGTTTTTCTAATATCTGTTTATTTTTTTCATTTTGTAAATAATTAAATTCAATATTAGTTAAATCAATACATTGTTCTTCATAGTTTTCAATATTTTCATTAAGTTTGCATGTCCTACATTTCTTTTTAATTAAATTGTGTGTTATTCCTGCCAGGTAAGATGACATATTTTTATTAATGTCTAATTTATTCTGATTTTTCCAAACTATTAAAAATACATCTAAAATAATTTCTTCAATATCTTCATCTGGCAGAAAAGTATAGGTATTTCTAATTATTGTATTAATATAGTTTGTATAATCTTTAATTACTGTTTCTATTTCTAATATGTTATTATTAATATAGTTATGAATTTTTTTATTTTTTAATTCTATCATTGGATTTTAACCTCGTTTCATCAAAAGATATCTTTGTCTATATATTACCACTTTTTTGAAAATGGTTGCATTTTTTAAAGTATTTAGAAAAAAAGATAACTAATCTTAAACAAAAAAATTGTAAAAATGCAACAAAAATGAGACCAAATACGTAATTAAAAATGTCTAATATATAGAAAACATTAAACAAATGATTCTTAGAAGGAGATAAAATTATGGAAACACTAGTTAAAGAAGCAAAAAGAGGAGATAAGGAAGCATTTAATAAATTAATTATAGAAATAGAGATAGATTTATATAAAATTGCAAAAATGCGACTCAACTCAGAATGTGATATAGAAGAAGCTGTTCAAGAAACTATAATTCAAGCATATCAAAACATAAAAAAATTAAGAGCAAATAATTATTTTAAAACTTGGATTATAAAAATATTAATTAATAAATGTAATAGTATTTATAAGAAAAATAAAAAACATATTTCAATTGAAAACAATATACTAGAAAATTATTATACTATGGAAGAAGAAAATTCAATAGAAAGTAATGTTGAATTTGAATTATTGATAAAAGATTTAGATTATAAATATAGAATTGTTATAATACTTTACTATTTAGAGAAATATTCCAATAAAGAAATCTCTCAAATATTAAATATACCTATTAGTACCGTAAAAAATAGAATCTCTAGAGCACGTCAAAAAATAAAAAAAATATTAGAAGGAGACAAGTAAAATGAAAAACATCGATTTAGAAATTGAAAGAATACTGAAATCAGATATCTATATTCCCAGTAGTTACAAAGAAATGATAAGAAACAATATATATATGTGTGAAGATAAAAAAATAAAAAGTTCAAATCGCATTTTAAAACTTATTCCAATTTTATGTACTTTTGTATTTGTTATTAGCGGAATGATTTTTGCCGTATCTAATCATGAAAAAATTGAACATTTTTTTAACTATAATAAAGGTATAGATACAGCAATAGAAAATGGATATATTCTAGAAAATAAAGATGAATTTGTTATCTCAAATGGTATTGGAATTAAAGTTGATAATGTAGTAATGGATGATTATACTCTAAATCTTTCTTTTCAATTAAAATTTAATGATGAAGTAGTTACTAAAGAAATAAATAGAATTGAATTAGTAGATTTACTTATATCTGATAATGATAATAAAATTCTATGTTGTGAAGATAAAGATATTTTTGATAAATTTTGTAAAGATAAATCCCTTAATTATTCTTGGAAACAAACCAATGAAAATTATATAAATTCTGGTGGGAATTATTATATAAAATCCGTAAATGAAAATCAGGTAAATCTAATCTATAATCTAAATGCAAATAATTTTCCAAAGAGTAAAAGTCTTAACCTAATAGTTAATACTATAAAGATTATTGGGTATGATTATAATGAAAATATCATCAATGGAAACTGGGATATTCATATAGATTTACCAGAAGATTTTTATAATAGAGAAAATTATTATTATGAAGTTGTAAGTTGTACTAATGATAAATTTAATATAGATGAAGTTGTTGTTACAAATACTAATACAAAAATTCAAATTACAACAGAAGAACCACCTGAGTTACCTTATAATTTAGATGATGATGAAGAAACTAAAATGAGGAAATTTATTGAACAATATGAAAAAGATAAAAATATGACAGTTGAAGATTATAAAAAACTTATGGAAAATAGAAAATTTAAGAATGAATATGTTGAAAACGAAAAAGGTGAAAAATTTTATCCATCTAATAGTACTAGTGAAGATTGCGGATATGCTAATAAGGATATGAAATATCTAGTATATTGGCAAACTTTCGATATGAACAAATATAATGCTACAGATGAAATAAAAATAAGTTTAAATTACAAAGGTGATGATGTAGAAATAATATTAAAGAAAATTAAATAATTATCTATTTTAAAAATTATAACTAGTGTAGAACTTTTATTTTGTCTTTTTTTGAAACTTTTTGCAATTTTAATTGTAATTATAAGTATAAATATTTTTTAGGAGGAAATAAAATTGTCAAAGCACTTAAGAAAAAAAGTAAATAACAAAAAAAAGAATATATCAATAAAAATAGTAGTAGTCTTAATAATATTATTAGTAGTTATATGTATAAATAAGATAGGATTACTGAGACAAACCATATTGGCTTTTAATCCTATTACTATAAAAAACATAGAAATAAGTATGAAACAAAATGAGATAGAAATAGGGCAAGAATTAGAGATTGAAACAAAAATATATCCAGATGACTATTCAAAAAGTGATTTGAAATGGCATAGTTCTAATGAAGATATAATACAAGTAATAGATGGTAAAGTAATTGGAAAAGCAACAGGTAAAGCGACTATATATTTAAGTGATAATGAAACAAAAAGTAATGAAATAGAGGTTGAGTGTTTAGTTAAAATGCAAGATATCACTATTGATAATTTAGTTACAGAATTAAAATTAGGAGATATTTATCAGTTAAATGCAACTATTATACCAGAAGAAACAACTCACAAAGAAATAGTTTATGAATCTTCTAATATAGAAGTGTTACAAGCAGATACAAATGGAAATTTAATAGCAAATGGTATTGGGACAAGCACAATTAATGTAAAAAATTACAAAAATGAAATAATAAAAACTATTGATATTGAAGTAAAAAAAATACCTGTAGAAGAAATAATATTAGATGATACAAAAGTAAAATTAGGGAAGGGACAAACATATATAATAAATGCTAAAGTTTCTCCGTTGGAGGCTACATATACAGATGTAAATTGGAAAAGTACAGATGAAAATATTATTACAATCCAAGATAGAAAAATAACAGCAGTTGGTATAGGCAATGCAAGTATTGTTGCGACAACAGATAATGGAGATAAGCAAGTAGAGTGTTCATTTGAAGTTTTAAAAAATAATCCAAATAATGAAAAGAAATTTGCAAATGGAATTTATAATATACGATCTGGCAATAGTACAGATTATTCAATTTTAGCTACAACAGCTAAATATGAAGAAATAGAATTTTTACAAGATTCAAACGATGGGTGGAAAAAAGTTAGAAATTCAAAAGGAATTGTTGGATATACACAAATTAAGCAGGGATATTACTTAAAGGAAAAACCTGTAATAACTACTGATAATAATGGAGAAACAACTGATAATATTGTTACAAGCTATCATATAAAAAATGTTCCATATTTAAATCAAATATCATTAGGTTATCCTACTGGATGTGAGGCAGTTTCAGCTACAATG
>CANQZP010000044.1 GCA_947628395.1 uncultured Clostridia bacterium | reverse complement strand
TAATGAAGAGCCTTAAGAATCTCCTCATGAATGGCAAAAATATATACACAAAATTTTTGTGATTGTTTTTGTTGTATGTTCATGAAAGGAGGTTCTTTTTTGATACAATCATAAAAATAAAAGGAGGATTATAGAAATGAATTTAAGAGAATATGATTATTATAATGAATTAGCAAATTGGTCTTTTGATAATATCAATTGCACAGAGGAAATACTTACAAATTGGAGTTATGAAGAAGAAATAAAAAAGCACATAAATGAAGCTTCAAAAGTTTTAGATTTGGGAACAGCAGCTGGAGAGGAGCTTTTAGGAAACTTTCCAAATTGTGCTGAAATATTAGGTACTGATTTTTCAGAAGAAATGATAAAATCAGCAAATCAAAATTTAATAAAGAGTGGAAGAAAAAATATTACTTTCAGAGTTATGGACAATTTAAAAATGGATACACCTGATAATTACTTTGATTTAGTAACAGCTCGTCATACGAAGATTGACCCGGTTCAAATCTACAAAACTTTAAAGCAAGGAGGATACTTAATAGTAAGAGGTGTAGATAAATTAGACTGTTGGGAATTAAAATATTTGCTCAAAAAAGGACAAGGTTATAATGATATAAAACCAATTAGTCTAATTGATTATGAGAATATATTAAAAGCTGGTTTTAAAAATGTTGAATTAGTACCACTTCATATCAGAGAATATTATAAAACAAAAGATGATTTAATAGCACTATTATTGAAGACACCAATTTTAACTAATTTTTCAGAGATGGTAGAAAGCCAAGATTTAGAATTAGATATATTAGATAAATACATAAACTCGCACAAAACTGACAAAGGAATATTGCTTATAAGAAGATATTATGGAATAATAGCAACAAAATAATGATTGATTAGTATAATAAATTTTTTAAAAAATAATTTAAAATTTAATATAGTTTTAAGAAATGTTATATATAATCTAAAAAATATTTATAGGAGGAACTAAAAGTGAAAGATAAAATAATATTTTTAATTATTGGAATGCTAATAGGTGCTATTATTACAACAGGAGGATTTTTTATTTATAATAAATCATTAAATAATAATTCAACTAAATCTGAAGATATGCAGATGAATGAAAATGAAAAAATGCCATCTAGCCCAAATGATGAAATGGGAACACCACCAGAAAAACCAGATGGAGATTCATTTGGAGAACCACCTACAAAACCAGATGGAGATAATGGAGAAGAGCCACCTGAAAAACCAACAGATTCGAATAATAATGTTAATGGTTAGGAGGAATATATGAAGAAGAGTACAATAATTGAGATTATAGTTATAATAATTCTTATGGCTATTTTAGGAATATTGCTAAAATATACAATAGATGAGATAAATAAAAATAATTCAAATAATACAATTCAGAATCAAGAAATGCAAAAACCAAATGGAGAAATGCCAGGAGAAATGGGAACAAATAACAATTCTATAACATATTCGGCTTATAAAGAAATAACAGAAGATTCTACAATAGAGGATGAAGAATATTCATCTGAAAAAGAAGATGAAAATGCACTATTAATAAATGGAGATATTGATGTATCAGCTGAAAATATTGAAGTAACAAAAACAGGGGATTCTGATGGTGGAGATAATACAAGTTTTTATGGTACAAATTCAGCGATACTAGCAAAAAGTGGAGCAAATCTTACTATAAAGGATATAACAGTAAATACAGATGCTACTGGTGCAAATGGTGTATTTTGTTATGGTGGTAGTGCTACAACAAACAACTCATCCAATGATGGAACAGAAATAAATATTAGTGATTCTACAATTACAACAACAAAAGACAATTCAGGTGGAATAATGACAACAGGTGGTGGAACTATGAAAGCTTCTAATCTAACAATTAATACAGAAGGAACATCAAGTGCAGCAATAAGAACAGATAGAGGTGGAGGAGATGTTATAGTAAATCGTGGAACTTATACTACTAAAGGTCAAGGTTCTCCTACAATTTATTCCACAGCAAATGTAACTGTAAATGATAGTGATTTAATTTCTAAAGCATCAGAAGGAATTGTTGTAGAAGGTAAAAATAGTGTAACAATAAATAATTGTAATTTAACAGATAGTAATACAAAATTGAATGGACAATCAACTACTTACAAAAACATTTTCTTATATCAATCAATGAGTGGAGATGCTGATGAAGGCAATTCAGAGTTTACTGCAAATAATAGTAAGGTTATAACTAATAAAGGTGATTCTTTTTATGTAACAAATACTAAATCAACTATAAACTTAAAAAATAACACAATTATAAATAATGATAATACTGGAAATTTTTTAAGAGTACAAAAAGATTCTTGGGGTAAAACTGGTTCTAATGGTGGAGATGTTTCACTTATTTTAGAAAATCAAGAAGCTATCGGAAACATTGTTATAGATGAAATATCAACTTTAGATATGACTATGAAAGACAATTCTTATTATGAAGGAACTATAAATGGAGAAAATTCAGGCAAAAGTATAAAATTAAAATTAGATAATACATCAAAAATAAAACTAACAGGAGACTGCTATATTACAGAATTAGAAGATAGTGATACAACATATAGCAATATAGATTTTAATGGATATAAGTTATATGTTAATGGTGTAGAGATAAACTAATTAAAATATAATTTTTAAAGCAGATAATTAATTGCTAATTATCTGCTTTTATGATAATATATCTAAAAATGTAGAGGAGAAATGTTTTATGAGTGAAAAAGAAAAGATGCTGGCTGGAGAATTATATGATGCAAATTATAATGAAGATTTAATAAAACAAAGGTATACAGCAAAAGATAAGTGCTATAATTATAATCAGTTAAAACCATCAAATTATATAGAAAAAACAAAGATTATAAAAGATTTATTTGGAAAAACAGGAGATACATTTGTAATTGAACAACCTTTTATGTGTGATTATGGATATAATATTGAAATCGGAGAAAATTTTTATGCTAATCATAATTTAATTATACTTGATGGAAACAAAGTAGAATTTGGAGATAATGTGTTTATTGCACCAAACTGTGCTTTTTATACAGCTGGACATCCTATAGATGCAGAAAGAAGAAATTTAGGATTAGAATATGCAAAACCTATAAAAGTAGGTAATAATGTATGGATTGGTGGAAATGTTGTTGTACTTCCTGGAGTAACTATAGGTGATAATGTTGTAATAGGGGCAGGAAGTATTGTGAATAAAGATATTCCATCTAATACGGTAGCTGTAGGAAACCCTTGTAGAGTAATAAAAGAAATTTAATAAAATGAGGAAGGAGATAGATATATGTTACATACAATGAAATTAAATGAGAGTCCATTTGAAAGAATAAAAAATGGAAGTAAAACAATAGAATTCAGATTATTTGATGAAAAAAGGCAACAAATAAAAGTTGGAGATCAAATAGAGTTTTTAAAAGTTCCTGAATTACAAGAAAAGTTATTAGTTGATGTTATCGAATTATATAGAGCAGAAACATTTGAAGAGTTGTTTAAAAAATTATATTCTGATACAGAAGAAATAACCCAAAAAACTAAAAATATGTATGAAATATATTCACCAGAAGAAGAGAAAAAATATGGAGTTTTAGGAATAAAAATTTCTCTAAAGAGTAAAGGATTTAGATATACATATAACAAATTAGTAAGAGATAAAATTCCCCAAAATATAGATAGTGAAGAGGGAAGAAAAAGTAAATATAGAATCCTTAATGATACAGAATATTTAACTGAGTTAAACAAAAAAATTTTAGAAGAAGCTAATGAATTCATAGAAGAAAATAGTATTGAAGAACTTGGAGATTTGATGGAAGTTATAAATGCTATAATGAAATTAAAAGGTTATAAAATGGAAGAAGTATATGAAATAATGAAAGCTAAGTCAGACAAAAAAGGAGCTTTTAATGATAAAATTTATTTAGAGTATGTTGATGAAGAAAAAAGAAATATTAATGAAGAAAAAGAATTGAATAAAGAATTCAGAAAATAATAAATAAGAGTAATTTTTATAGTATAAATAATTTATAACATATAGAAAAAAAATAAACGGAGTTTTGTATTTAGTATAGGATAACTAAAAACTTCGTTTTTTTTAGTAATTGTTATTAAATTTATAATAAAATTCAAAATTTTTGTAACGAATTAGAATTAAAATTGTCTAACTGTTAAAGGAGGATAAAAATGTGAATAATATTGAAGAAATATATGCAGAATATGTTGAAATAGTAAGAAAATATTTATTCTATTTAACCCATAATGATGATATTTCTGAAGAACTAACTCAAGAAACATTTTATAGAGCTATTAAAAAAATTGATAGTTTTAAGAATAATTGTAAAATGTCTACATGGCTTTGTGAAATTGCTAAAAATCTTTGGTATAACGAATTAAAGAAAAATAAAAAAATAAAAAATATAAGTGATAAAGAAATAGAAATAATCGAATCAGAAGAAAAAGTTGAAAATGACGTAATTTCAAAAGAGAAAAAATTAAAACTATATAATGATATACAAAACTTAGGAGAAGATATGAGAAATGTTATATATTTAAGGCTTACAGGAGAGTTAAGTTTCAAAGAAATAGGTGATATTTTAGGGAAAACTGAAAACTGGGCAAGAGTAGTATTTTACAGAGCAAAAAAGAAATTAAAGGAGTGTGATGATTATGAATGAAAAAAAAGATTGTAAAATTGTTCAAGATTTATTACCAAATTATATTGAAAATTTAACAAATGAACAAACTAATAAATATATTGAAGACCATTTAAAAAAGTGTGAAGAATGCAAGAAAATATATGATAATATGAAACAAGAACTACAAATACATACAGAAAAATCTGATAAAAGAAAAGTAAATGGATTTAAAAAATATAATAGTAAATTAAAAGGACTAAGAATAAGTTTAATACTTATTATTTTATTAATATTATTTATATTTATAGGAATTACAGGTAGAAAAATGATAATTATATCTAATTTATATAATAAGGCTCAAAAATACAAGAATTCAGATAATTATCATATTACAATGTATCAGCTTAGACAAGGTGAATCTGGAGAAAGTGAGTTTTATGAAACTGAAATATTTAAAATGGGAGATAAAGTCAAAATTGTTAGTATTGATGTAAAAAACGGAGAAGTGACAAAACAAATAAGTATTGGAAATAAAGTTTCAGATATAGAGTATAATACACATGAATATATTCAAACAAGTAATGAAAAAATATATATTTCTGATGGTACATGGGGCAGAATAGAATTAATAGATTATGAAGCATTACATACAAAAAATTTTTGGGACTTGATTCAAGTTTCTATAAAAGCAACTGTAAAGGAAAAAACAATAAGAGGAAAAGAGTGCTATTATATTGATAATTTTGCTTCAAATGATGGACAAAATACTTTAGAAGGTGTGTATTTTGATAAAGAAAATGGATTAGCAGTATATTGTAATAAGTATAAATCTGAAGAATATGCTCAAGAAATGACTTATGAATTTGATACAGTAACAGAGCAAGATTTTATTGAACCAGATAAAACTGATTATACGGAAATGACTAAGAATGAATATATGGAGTCAATTTTCTTAAATGAATAAATTTTTCTACAACAAAATAAAATAATAATTTATAAAAATGTTGATAATATACACATAATATGTTATAATATACATATAATATATCATGGAGGTGATGATATGGCAACAATAAATGTGAATGTTGATGAAAAAGTAAAAGAACAGGCAAAAGAAACTTTGGATTATTTAGGAACAAATTTTACAAATGTTATAAATATGTTATTAAGACAAATAATTTTAACAGAAAGTATTCCGTTTGAAATAAGAATACCAAAATTAAATAATGAAACTATAAAAGCAATAAAAGATGCAGAAAATGGAATAGGATTAAGTAAAGGATATACTGATTTAGATGAAATGTGGAAAGATTTAGAGAAAGAGGATTGATAAATTTGCTAACAGTAAGATACAGTAATTTATTTAAAAAAGACTATAAATTGATGAAAAAAAGAGGATTAGATTTAAACTTATTACACGAGGTTGTTAACATATTGGCTAACAATGAAACTTTACCAGAAAAGTATAGAGATCATTATTTAGTTGGAGACTATAGACGGATATAGAGAATGCCATATACAACCTGACTGGCTGTTAATTTATAAAATAGAAAAAAGCGAATTAGTATTAACAGCATTTAGAACAGGTTCCCATTCAGACTTATTTTAATCTGTAAAAAACTTAAATAGTTACATGATAATGCTTTTTAATAAAGAATATTTGAAAGTCACATTAAGAAAATTCATTTTTAAATTTTTTAAAATAAAATAGCATAAAGCATAATTTTTATTAACTAGGTAATATAATTTATAAATCTCTACTTGTTTATTACTAAATAAAATTATATAATGTATATACTCAAAAGTTTACATTGCTTCTAAAAATAAAACAAGTTAGGAGAAGAAAATGATAAAGAATGTAAATAGAATAAGTATAATAGGAGGATGCGGAACAGGTAAAACTACACTTTCCAATAACTTAGGAAGGGAATTAAATATTCCAGTATGTCACTTAGATGGAATAAATTATTTTGAAAATTGGGTAGCAAGAGATAAAATAGAAAGAGATGAAATAATATTAGAAAAAATAAGTGAAAATAGATGGATAATTGATGGAACTTATCATTCTACATTAAAAGAGAGATTAGAAAATTCAGATATTATAATTTATTTAGATTATTCTTCTATAGCTCAGCTAAAAGGAGTAATAGGCAGATATATAAAGAGTGGAGGAAAAGAAAAAGAAGAAATACCAGGTTGCAAAGAGCATCTAACTTTTGAATTTTTAAAATGGACAATAAATTGGAGAAAAAATAAAAGAGATTTTATAGTAGAAAGCATCAATCAAATAAATGATAAGAAAGTAATAATATTTAAAAATAGGAGAGAGCTAAATAAGTGGTATAAAAAAGAATTTAATAAAAAAATAGATGTAAAAAAAATATAGTTATTTAAGGCTTAATAACTATATTTTTTTTACTATTTCAACAATTTTTATAACAGCTTCAAGTTTGTCTTCAGATAAATCATTTATCATTTCAGAAAGTTCGATTTTTTGTTTAAGTAGAGGATTTGTTATGCAATCTTTGTATAATGTATTTGGAGTAATATTCAATAAATCCATTAAAAGAATATCAGTTTTTTTACTAGTTCCATCTTTGCCGAGTTTCAATTTGAGAAATTGTTTTAACAGATTTAGATAATCTTTCAGCTAATTTTTCTTGTGTCAAATCATTTTTTAATCTATATTCTTGAAAAACTGAACCTAGTATTTTTTTTATATTGTCACTTGAAATATCATCCATTTAAAAACCCCTTTTTATCTTTATATTTATAAGTATTATATTTTAAGAAATAGTAAACATACACACTGTAATAACTGGATAAAATGACAAAAAAATTTGTCAAAATATTGTAATTTTAATAATAATATGATAGTATCAAAATAAATATATGTAGCTAACTACTACATAAAAATGGAAAAAATTACATTCTAGTTAAAAACTACATAAAGCAAAAATATATAAATCTATTATTAACTAATTTTCTTATAATTATAATAAAAAGGAGGGAAAAAACATGAGTACAAAAACTGATAATTATCAGCAATATTTAGAAAGGGAACGTGGAAGAAAAAGAAAAAACAGAAAACAATTATGCTTCACAGAGGAGGAGCTAGAATTAATTGATAAAAACATGAAAGAATTAAATATTACGAATTTTAGTTTATATATTAGAGCAACAGCTTGCTATTCAAGTATAAAAAAAGAAAGATTAGAAAAGATAAAAGAAAAGTTATTATAACGAAAAAACTGTCTTGAAATTTTCAAGACAGTTTTTTTCTATATGAGATTAGTCTTATGTTATATATTTTATACTACGTAAAAAAAAATGGGCGATTAAAATCGCCCATACACGGAAAAATGCCTTTTTTTATTGTATAGGAAAAATCGACTTTTTAGCTTGACACAATATGAGATTTTTCCGTATACAACAAGGTTAAGTTACCTTGATTCGTCCGAGCGAAGCGAGTGACATGTGCGAAGCCACTTTTCTTATATGATTTATTTTTAATGCTCTAATTCTTCTTTATTTTTCAAAGGAATTTCTTTTAAATTACCCTTTTCGTCAATATCATATCTTTTTGTCACTAAATCTTTGGCTAAATCTAATCTATGAGTAGTTAATATAAGCATTTTATTAGTTTTTTCAGCATATTTTTTAATCATTTTAAGTTGTTCTCTAATTAAGTTATTTTGAACATTACCTACAGGTTCATCAACTATAATAATTGAAGCTTTATCATTTATTCGATAAAATAATTTAGATAAAGATAATCGTTTTTGCTCACCTGTCGAAAATTCTGAAAATTTTTTTAAAGATAAATCTTCTAAGATATCAGGTGATTCAAATTTTAAATCTTTTAATATTTCTTTTAATCTTTTTTGATCATTTTTTGATAAATCTGCATAATCATATTTTCCCGTTACCTGAAATAGTACATTAGATTGATTGCCAAGTCTCAAGTTTGTGTTAAAAGTAATATATTCACTACCTAAATTATCAACAGTTTCACCATTATCTAGTTTTATTGCATTTCTATTATTAATATCACCATATTTTAAAAAACGTAAAAAAGTACTTTTTCCTACCCCAGATTCGCCAGAAAGTAAAACAACGTCTCCGCGTTTAATACTAAATTCAGGAATGTTTAAAGAAAGAGCATATTTTATATTTCCTGTTTTATAATCTTTTTTTGGATAAAATTTACCTTGAAAATTATTAATTGACAAAGAATTAAAAGAATTTTTAGCTCCTTCCAAAGGATAAACTTTTTCATTCATTTGATCTACTATATTATGCAATTCCTTACAAATTTGTTTAAACTCATCTTGATTTCGTTTATCAAACTTTATATTATCTGCTATATGAACAAAGTATGAAGCTATGTCTCTATGCTTTTGCAAATTTATTATAGCAGCAGATAAAGATTTTCCATCAATTTTACCATTATCTTTAATTTCAGTATTTTTATTAATAAAAATTCCAGAAATCAATGATACTGCTAATTGAAATGTTAAATCATTTTTAAAATCATGGTTATAAAGTCTATTTAATTCTTTTTCTGCTTTGATTGATAAATCCGTAATATTTTTAATTGAATCTTGTTTACTATCTTTACTTATAGGCTCATATATTAATAAATCGGCAATCATTTCTCTTTTTTGATTACTCATATTAAATGACTTTTCTTTGTCTTGAGATGGTAACATAGTTTGAAGTAATTTTAATCCTGCAATGGCAGTAGTACCTATAGTTATAATGGATTTATTACCTTTATTATCTTTATTATCCTTATTGTTTCTATTATTTATAATACTTCCAATAGCTCCAGCTAATCCTAGGCCTATTCCAAGACAATTATTTAGTCTATCAAAAGCTAACTTTTCTGAATAAGAATAATAATCATTTATAATTCTTTGAGCTTCAGATGGTGTTATAGAGGTATCATATAATACTTTCTTTTTTGAACCATCCTCTTTTGTTTTTTCTATTTCAACTTGTTTTAATAAAACACCATTTCTAGCAGCTTGAAGAATTTCTGATTTAGCATTTAAAGAAGATAATTCTTTATGTAATTGGTATTCATTATAAGAATCTTTGGAAATTTTATGTAAATAGTTACTAATAATGCCTTTATAATTATATAATTCTTTTTTTAATTTTGATGAATCTTTTTCTCCTAGTAATAATTCAATTTCTAGCTTACTAAAACCGTTACGAACTATTTGACTTAAAAAATCAAGTCCTATTGAAATACATTTACAATCTCTAAGTGATAATTTACCAGATTTACAGGAATCTTTAATATTTCTAGGATTTTCTATATTTATGTTATAATTCCCCATATCTTTTTTTATTTTATCAATGATAAGTTTTACTGACGTTCCATTTTTTCCTTTAAAAAATTTCGCCATAAAAAATACCTCACTTATAAAAAAATATTCTTTAATATTATAACATAAAATTACCAACATTGCAACATTATGTAAATCTTAGAAAATTTTTTCAAACCATCTTATTATGTTCTCGTATAATTCATCTAAAGTATAGTCAGTCTTACCACGGAAATATTCTATTAGCTGACTTGCTAGACCATTCATAAAAAAAGAAACATCCAATTCTAAATGCTTATTATCCTTTAAAATATTTTTTAAAGCAAAAAATATTTTTTTTCCTGACATTTTAGTTAGTTTATCAAGAAAAAATAAAGTATCATTAGAAGATAAAAGTAATCTATATATTTCTTCATTTTCTTTTAAACAGCTAATTACATCAGAAAAATAATTTATAATATCTTGTTTCGTATATAAAACATTTTCATCACTAATAAGAAGATCAATGGTTTCTATTTCATATTCATTTGCAACTTCATAAATATCATCATAATGAGTATAAAAAGTAGCTCTTGTAATTTCTGCTCTTTTTACAAGCTCTGTAACAGTAATTTTGCTTAGCTCTTTTTTCTCGTTAAGTAATTCCGCAAAAGCTCTTTTTATTAACTTTCTAGTTTTCCTAGAAGAAGAATTTAAAACTTGAACTTTCATAACTATCAACCCCTTACTAAATTATAACACATTTTGAAAAAATATACAATTGTCTCGAAAGTGTATAAATTTAGACACTTTAATGAAATTTAGTCTATTCAAATTCAAAAAAAGCGCATATAATAAAAGATAGCCGATTAAAAAAAACAAGACAATATTATAATTATTTAACTAAAATAGCGCGGAAATAGCGCGAAGGGATTTCCATCTATTTTTTAGGTTGTCCGCTGTGGGGACCGATGAGGGCTGTTTAATGCGAGCAGCATTATTACAGCCCCATT
>CANQZP010000043.1 GCA_947628395.1 uncultured Clostridia bacterium | reverse complement strand
TAGAACAGTCTGCTGAAAAGATAGTAGATACTGCTAAAAGAACAGGAGCTAAAGTATCAGGACCTATTCCACTTCCAACAGAAAAAGAAATCATAACAATATTACGTTCTCCACACAAAGACAAAGATTCAAGAGAACAATTTGAAATGAGAACACATAAAAGAGTTATTGATATTCTTTATCCAACACAAAAAACAGTTGATAATTTAATGAAGTTAGATTTACCAGCTGGTGTTGATATAGAAATAAAATTATAATTAAAAATCAAAACAAAAAGTTTTGACAACAAAAAAACCAAGCTAACAAGTATGTCAGAAAAATAAATGATTGAAATTGATAGCGCAAAGTTATCATATCAATCAAAAACGAGTAATACGAGGCAAACGAGCAAGATAACCGGAGGCGTACGAGGGTACGGTGAGGATTATCGAAGCGAAGTTTAACGAAGTAGTACGAAGTTTTTCATTGATATGCCTGTCAGCCAATAGTTAGGAGGAAAAAAAATAATATGATGAAAAAAGCAATCATTGGAAAAAAAGTAGGAATGACACAAATATTTGATGAAAAAGGAAATGTTATTCCAGTTACAGTTATAGAAGCTGGACCATGTAGTGTAATCCAAGTAAAAACAGTTGAAACAGATGGATATGATGCTGTTCAATTAGGATTTGGTACAGTTAAAGAACACAAAGTAAACAAACCTGATAAAGGTCATTTTACAAAAGCAAAATTAACACCAAAAAAATATTTAAGAGAATTCAGATTATCTGATGTATCAAATGTTAAAGTTGGTGATGAAATAAAAGCTGATGTATTTACAGAAGGCGAATTAGTAGATATACAAGGAATCACAAAAGGAAAAGGATTCCAAGGTGTTATAAAAAGACATGGACAATCAAGAGGACCTATGGGACATGGTTCTATGTATCATAGAAGACCAGGTTCAATGGGATCTACTTCTACACCAGGTAGAGTATTTAAAGGTAAGAAATTACCAGGACATATGGGAAAGAATACTGTTACAATTCAAAACTTAAAAGTTGTAAGAGTAGACTTAGACAAGAATGTGATTTTAGTAAAAGGTAGCGTACCAGGAAATAAAGGCGTTATCCTAAAAATAAAAGATGCAGTAAAGGCATCAATGTAGTAGAAGAAAGGAGGAAAAAAGAATGCCTACAATAGATGTATATAATGTAGAAGGAAAGAAAGTTAGCACAGTAGATTTAAAAGAAGAGATATTTGGAATTAAGCCAAATGAAGCTATAGTTCATAGTGTTTTAGTTAACTACTTAGCTAACCAAAGACAAGGTACACAAAGCACAAAAACAAGAGCAGAAGTTAGAGGCGGTGGAAGAAAACCTTGGAGACAAAAAGGAACTGGTAGAGCTAGACAAGGAAGTATTAGAGCTCCACAATGGATAAAAGGTGGTATAGCTTTAGGACCAAAACCTAGAAGTTATAAATATAGAGTAAATAAAAAGGAAAGAAGACTTGCTATAAAATCTTTATTAAGTTCAAAAGTATTAGAGAATCAATTAGTAGTACTTGATAAATTAGCATTTTCTGATATAAAAACAAAACAAATGGTAAATGTACTTTCTAAAAATAAAATAGAAGGTAAAACATTAGTAATGTTACCTGAAAAAAATGAAGCTGTACAAAAATCAGCTAGAAATATCGAAGGTGTAAAAACAACTTTAGTTAATACAATCAATGTATATGATTTATTAAAATATAAAAAGTTAGTAATCACTCTAGATACTGTAAAAAAACTAGAGGAGGTGTACGCATAATGATACCAGAAGAAATTATTATAAAACCTGTTATTACAGAAAAAAGTAATAATATGGTTCAAGAAGGTAAATATACTTTTAAAGTAGCAAAAAAAGCTACAAAAGTTGAAATAGCAAATGCAGTTGAAAAATTATTCAATGTTAAAGTTAAAAAAGTTAATACAATATCTGTAAAAGGAAAAGAAAAAAGAGTTGGAGTTCATCAAGGAAAAACATCTGACTGGAAAAAAGCTATTGTATTAATAGATACAGACCCACAAGAAAACAACTATACTAAAAAAGGTGGAAAAGAAGCTAAAGGAAATAAGAAATTTAAAGATTCAATTGAAGAATTCACAGGAGTATAGTTAGTTTGAAAAATAATCAGCATCTTGCTTCGTTATTTCAAATACAAAAAATGCTCGATGTGCAAAAGCACACCTCCGCTTTTTTGAATTGAAATGCCTAGCAATATACTAATTCTTTTTCAAACACAAAACCAAAATATCTGGAATAAACCAGGAAAATAAAAAAATATCTGCAATCGGAGCAGGAAAAAATCCGAAAAATAAAAAGAAAGAGGATTCGCAAAAAGCGAGTATTTCAAGGAAATCAAGTGAGACTAGCGGAAATGTACATAGGTACATTGAGCAAGGCGAACGCGGATTGACACAGAAAGACGAAGCTTTTCGCAATCCGGGAAAGGATATAGAAATGGGAATAAAACACTATAGAGCCTACACACCATCAAGAAGAAACATGACTACTTCAACATTTGAAGAAGTTACAAAGAAAACACCTGAAAAAACATTATTAGCAAAAAAAGACAAAAAAGCAGGAAGAAATTCTTATGGTAGAGTAACAGTTAGACATCAAGGTGGAGGAAACAGACAAAAATATAGAATAATAGATTTTAAAAGAAATAGAGTAGATGAAGAAGCTACAGTAATTGGAATCGAATATGATCCAAATAGAAGTGCAAATATAGCACTAATTGAATATTCAGATGGAGAAAAAGCATATATATTAGCACCACAAGGATTAAAAGATGGAGACAAAGTTGTATCAGGAGCAAATTCTGATATAAAACCAGGAAATTGTTTACCAATAGAAAATATACCAGTAGGTACTTTAATTCATAATATAGAATTAAATCCAGGTCAAGGAGGAAAATTAGTAAGAAGTGCAGGTCAATCAGCTCAGTTAATGGCTAAAGAAGGAGCTTATGCACATGTTAGACTTCCTTCAGGAGAAATGAGATTAATTTTAGCTAGATGTAGAGCTACTATTGGAACAATAGGAAATTCTGATCATGAAAATATTAAATTAGGTAAAGCAGGAAGAAAAAGACATATGGGTATAAGACCAACAGTTAGAGGTTCTGTTATGAACCCAGTTGATCACCCTCATGGTGGTGGTGAAGGTAGAGCACCAGTCGGACACGCAGGTCCACTTACTCCTTGGGGTAAACCAGCACTTGGTTATAAGACTAGAAAGAAACATAAAAATACTGATAAATTTATAGTTAAGAGAAGAAAATAATAAATTATCTTTAAGAGGCGTTTATAAATCGCCTGTATTAAAAACTAGAAGAAAAGTTCTTATTAAAACAAGAAAGGAGAAATGAAATGTCTAGATCATTAAAAAAAGCCCCTTTTGTAGAAGAAAGATTAATGAAAAGAATTAATGCTATGAACGAAAGTGGTAAAAAAGAAGTTTTAAAAACTTGGTCAAGAGCTTCTACAATATATCCTGAAATGGTTGGTCATACTATAGCAGTTCATGATGGAAGAAAACATGTTCCAGTATATATTTCTGAAGAAATGATCGGTCACAAATTAGGAGAATTTGCACTTACTAGAACTTTCAAAGGACATAGTGGAGATAAAGCTAGTAAAGTAAAATAATATGAAGATATAAAACTTAAATTCGAAGAAGGAGGATACCGTAATGGAAGAAATGCAAGAAGTACATGAGGCTAAAGCTATTTTAAGATATGCTAGAATATCACCTAGAAAAGTTAAAATAGTAGCTGATTTAATCAGAGGAAAAAAAGTTCAAGAAGCTTTAAACATTGTAAAGTTTGCACCAAAAGCTTCAAGTGAAATATTAGAAAAATTATTAAAATCAGCAATAGCTAATGCAGAAAACAATCACTTCTTAAAAAGTGAAGATTTATATGTTGCAGAAATATATGCTAATCAAGGTCCAACATTAAAGAGAATTAGACCAGCAGCAAAAGGTTCTGCAGTAAGAATTAGAAAAAGAACAAGTCATATAACAATAGTTTTAAGAGAGGCTAAATAAGAAAGGAGGATTCTTAGGATTATGGGACAAAAAGTACATCCTAATGGAGTAAGAGTAGGTGTAATCAGAGATTGGAATTCAAAATGGTATGCAGATTCTAAAGACTTTGGTGATTACCTAGTAGAGGATTATAAAATCCGTAAATATGTAAAAAGTAAATTATTTGTTAGCGGAATCGCTAAAATAGAAATTGAAAGAACTGCTAAATTTGTAAAAGTAAACGTTTATACAGCAAAACCTGGATTAGTAATTGGTAAAGGAGGAAACTTTGCTGAGACTTTAAAAGGTGAGCTAAAGAAAATGATAGGAAAAGAAGTCAACTTAAACATAGTTGAAGTTAAAAATATTGATACAGATGCACAATTAGTTGCAGAAAATATTTGTAATCAATTAGAAAGAAGAATTTCTTTCAGAAGAGCTATGAAACAAGCAATGCAAAAAGCTATGAAGGCTGGAGCATTAGGAATAAAAACAGCTGTATCAGGAAGACTTGGTGGAGCTGATATGGCAAGAACTGAATTTTATAAAGAAGGAACTATTCCTCTTCAAACTTTAAGAGCTGATATAGACTATGGATTCTATGAAGCAGATACTACTTATGGAAAGATAGGTGTTAAAGTTTGGATTTATAAAGGTGAAGTTCTTCCAGAAAAGAAAGCTGAAAAAGCAGAAAGGGGAGAAGAATAATGCCAGTAATGCCAAAAAGAACAAAATATAGAAAAATGCAAAAAGGTAGAAATAGAGGTAAAGCTACAAGAGGTACTGTTGTTAATGAAGGTGAATATGGATTACAAGCATTAGAAGCTGGATTAATAACAGCAAATCAAATCGAATCTGCCCGTATTGCAATGACAAGATATATTAAAAGAGGTGGTAAAGTTTGGATTAAAATATTCCCAAACAAACCAATAACTAAAAAACCAGCAGAAACTCGTATGGGTAAAGGTAAAGGAGCTCCAGAATATTGGGTAGCACCTGTAAAACCAGGAAGAGTAATGTTTGAAATAGCAGGAGTTTCAGAAGATATAGCTAGAGAAGCTTTAAGATTAGCATCTCATAAGCTACCTATAAAAACAAAGTTCCTTGCAAGAGAAGAAATTGAAGTAGGCGGTGATGTATAGATGAAGATGAATAAAATAAAAGAGATGTCTTCACCAGAACTAGAAAATGAGCTTAGCGAATTAAAATCTGAATTATTTAAATTGAGATTTAGCTTAGCTACTAATGGATTAGACAATCCTATGAAAATAAAAGAAGTGAAAAAAGACATCGCTAGAGTAAAAACAGAAATTAGAAAAAGAGAATTAAATAATAACTAATTTAAAGAAAGGAGAAATCTTAAGAATGGAAAGAAATCTTCGTAAAACATTAATAGGTATTGTTGAGTCTAATAAAATGGATAAAACAATAGTTGTAAGAGTAGAAGACAGTGTCAGACATCCAATATATAAGAAAACTGTTAAAAGAACATATAAATTAAAAGCTCATGACGAAGAAAACGTTTGTCAAATTGGAGATAAAGTAAAAGTAATGGAAACAAGACCTTTATCTAAAGATAAAAGATGGAGACTTGTTGAAGTAATGGAAAAAGCAGTAATAAAATAAAACCTAATAAAGATTAGAAATTTATAAAAAGGAGGAATGGCTAAATGGTACAGCAACAAACAAAGTTAAAAGTAGCTGATAACACTGGTGCAAAAGAAATTATGTGTATCAGATGTTTAGGTGGTTCACATAGAAAATATGCTGAAATAGGTGATGTAATAATTGCTTCTGTTAAAACTGCTACACCAGGTGGCGTTGTAAAAAAAGGTGAAGTAGTTAGAGCTGTAGTAGTAAGAAGTAAAAAAGGTGCTAGAAGAGCAGATGGTTCTTATGTAAAATTTGATGAAAATGCAGCTGTTATTATTCGTGAGGATGGTTCACCAAGAGGAACTCGTATATTTGGCCCAGTTGCAAGAGAATTAAGAGAAAAAGAATATATGAAAATATTATCTTTAGCACCAGAAGTTCTTTAATAAAAATATAAAAACTAAAACAGATGAGTTGTAGTGGTTACATGGTATGTAACCAGTAAAAGCTACATAGCATGCAACTCCTACTATTTAAATGTAAAGAGGTGAAAAGAAAATGAAATTAAAAAAGGGAGATAATGTTCAAGTTTTATCTGGAAATGATAAAGGTAAAACAGGCGAAATCCTAACAGTTATACCTAAGGAAGAAAAAGTAATTGTTAAAGGTGTAAATATAAGAAAAAAACATGTAAAACCTAGAAAACAAGGTGAAGAAGGTGGAATTATTTCATCTGAATGTGCAATAAGCAGTAGCAAAGTAAATGTTATATGCCCAAAATGCAATAAGCCTACAAAAATAGGTTATGAAATAGAGAAAGATAAAAAAGTACGTGTTTGTAAAAAATGCGGAGCTAAATTAAAATAATAAGAAAGGAGGATTTTAAATCCAAATGGAACAATTAAAAGATGTTTATAAAAATGAAGTTATACCAGCTATGATGAAAAAGTTTGAATATAAATCAGTTATGCAAGTTCCTAAATTAGAAAAAATTGTAATCAATATTGGATTAGGAGATTTAAAAGATAATCCAAAAGCATTAGATAATGCGATGAACGATTTAACTATAATTACAGGACAAAGACCAGTTGTTACTACAGCTAAAAAATCAATTGCTGCTTTCAAATTAAGAGAAGGTGCTAAAATAGGTTGTAAAGTAACATTAAGAGCTGATAAAATGTATGATTTTGCATACAAATTCTTTAATGTAGCTTTACCTAGAGTTAGAGATTTCAGAGGAGTATCTGATAAATCTTTTGATGGAAGAGGAAATTATTCTATAGGAGTTAAAGAACAATTAATATTCCCAGAAATCGAATATGATAAAATTGATAAAATAAGAGGTATGGATATAATTTTTGTTACAACTGCTAAAACTGATAGTGAAGCAAAAGAATTATTATCATTATTAGGAATGCCTTTTAAAAACTAGGAATTTAAAAGTTAATAAAGACTTTCTATATCCAAGAAAGAAAGGAGAAAATAATGGCTAAGAAATCATTAAAAGTTAAATGCCAAAGAGATCAAAAATATAAGACAAGAGAATATAACAGATGTAAGATTTGTGGAAGACCACATGCTTATATTAGAAAATTTGGAATTTGCCGTATATGCTTTAGAGAATTAGCCCATAAGGGTGAGATTCCTGGTGTTAAAAAAGCTAGTTGGTAAATTTTAATAAAAAATAAAAATATAAAAAATAAAGAAAAGGAGGTAAGTAATTAAATGAATATTACAGACCCAATTGCAGATATGTTAACAAGAATAAGAAATGCAAATAGTAATAAATTTAAGACAGTTGATGTTCCATCATCAAATATGAAATTATCAATTGCTCAAACTTTATTAGATGAAGGTTATATCAAAGCTTTTGAAGAAATAAAAAATGATACACAAGGTATTATAAGAATAACTTTAAAATATGATGAAAAAGGTAATAAAGTAATTGCTGGTTTAAAAAGAATTAGTAGACCAGGATTAAGAATATATGCTTCAAAAGAAGAATTACCTAAAGTTCTTAATGGATTAGGAATTGCATTAATTTCTACTTCAAAAGGAATTATGACAGATAAAAAAGCTAGAGAACTTGGTGTAGGTGGAGAAGTACTAGCTTATATTTGGTAGAAAAATTAAAAGAAGGAGGAAACCTTAAAATGTCAAGAATAGGAAACAATCCAATTACAGTACCAGCTGGAGTAGAAGTTAAAATTGAAGGACAAAAAATTACTGTAAAAGGACCAAAAGGAACATTAGAAAGAGAAATACATAATAACATTAAAGTATCTCTTGATAATGGCGTTATAAAAGTTGAAAGACCAGATGATGAACCTCTTAATAAGAGCTTACATGGTTTAACAAGAACTTTAATCAATAACATGGTTAAAGGTGTTACTGAAGAGTTTACTAGAAAACTAGAAGTAAATGGAGTTGGATATAGAGCACAAAAACAAGGTAAAAAACTAGTTTTAACTCTAGGATATTCTCATACAGTAGAAATGGAAGAACCAGAAGGAATAACTTTTGAAGTACCAAGTCCAAATGAAATAATAGTTAAAGGAATTGATAAAGAAAAAGTTGGTCAAACAGCAGCAGTTGTTAGAACAAAAAGACCACCAGAAGTATATAGAGGTAAAGGTATTAAATATGCTGAAGAGGTTATTAGACGTAAAGAGGGTAAAGCCGGTAAGAAATAATTTCAAGAAAGGAGTAAGATATAAATGATTACTAAGACAGATAGAAAAGCAGAAAGAGTAAGAAGACATAAAAGAGTTCGTAATAAAATAAGTGGAACAGCTAACTGCCCTAGATTATGTGTATTTAGAAGTAATACAAATTTATATGTTCAAGTAATTGATGATGATAAACAAAATACTTTAGTAAGTGCTTCAACATTAGATAAAGAAATAAAAACAAAAAAATCTAATAAAGAAGCTGCTAAAGAATTAGGAGCATTAATTGCTAAAAGAGCAATTGAAAAAGGTATAGAATCTGTTGTTTTTGATAGAGGAGGATATATCTATCATGGTGTAGTTAAAGAATTAGCTGATGCTGCAAGAGAAGGTGGACTTAAATTCTAAAATTAAAGAAAGGAGAAACTTGTTTTCATGGAAAAGGAAGTGCAAGAGTTAAAAGAAAAAGTAGTAGCTATAAACAGAGTTGCTAAAGTTGTAAAAGGTGGTAGAACTTTTAGATTTAGTGCTGTTGTAGTTGTAGGAGACGAACAAGGACATATTGGTGTTGGAAATGGAAAAGCTTCAGAAGTTCCAGATGCAATTAAAAAAGCAATTGAAGATGCTAAGAAAAACTTAGTTGAAGTTCCTGTTGTTGGAACAACAATACCACATGAATATGTTGGAAAATTTGGTAGTGCAACAGTTATATTAAAACCAGGTGCTGAAGGTTCTGGAGTAATTGCTGGTGGAAGCGTAAGACCAGTTTTAGAACTTGCAGGATATAGAGATATAAAAACTAAAGTTATAGGAACAAATAATCCTAGAAATGTAGTATATGCTACAATAGAAGCTTTAAAAAGCATGAGTACAGTTCAAGATGTTGCTAAAAAAAGAGGTAAAAAAGTAGCTGATATTTTATAATTTAAAAGTTTCTAAAATATATAATAAAATCAAAGGAGGTGCAAACTAAAAATGGAATTAGGCGATTTAAAACCAGCTGTAAAAAAAGTTACAAGAAGAAGAGTAGGACGTGGAGTAGGTTCAGGACTTGGAAAAACTTCTGGAAAAGGACATAAAGGACAAAAAGCTAGAACAGGTGGAGGAGTTAGAAGAGGTTTTGAAGGAGGTCAAACACCTTTATATAGAAGATTACCAAAAAGAGGATTTAAAAATATAAATTCAAAAGAATATACAGAAGTAACTCTAACAATGCTTAATAAATCAGTAGCAGAAGAAGTAACAGCAGATACTTTAATCTCAGAAGGAATAATAAGTAAAGTAAGAGACGGTATTGTTGTTCTTGGTACAGGAAAAATAGATAAAAAATTAACTGTAAAAGCAAATAGATTTACTAAATCTGCCGCAGAGAAAATTGAAGCTGCAGGTGGAAAGATTGAGGTGGTATAATGTTAAAAACGATAATAAACGCTTTTAAGACACCAGAAGTTAGAAAGAAAATATTTTATACACTTATTTTAATAGTTATTTTTAGATTTGGATGTTATGTAGTAGTTCCAGGTGTAAATTCAACACTATTAAAACAAGAAGTTGAGAGTGCTACAGGTACTTTAACTGGATTAATAAATACAATATCAGGAGGAGCTTTTTCTAGATTATCAATATTCGCGATGTCTATAAGCCCTTATATTACAGCATCAATCATAATTCAATTATTAGGTATGATAATTCCATCTTTAGAGAAGCTTGTAAAAGAAGGTGGAGAACAAGGAAGAAAGAAAATAAATTTTTATACAAAAATACTTACAATTGTGTTAGCTGCAGTAGAAGCTACAGGTATATATATTTCATATAGTAAAAGTGGAGGATCTGTATTTATAAATCCAGGATTCAAAACAGCAGCTATATTTGTATTAGCCTTAATGGCAGGAACTGCTATACTAATGTGGCTTGGAGAACAAATTACAAGTAAAGGAATAGGAAATGGTATTTCAATTCTAATATTTGTAGGTATAATTTCAGGTTTACCAAATGGTGCATTAAAGCTATTTAATTTAGCATTTTCACCATTCACAACAACTAATTTTATAATAGCATTAGGAGTATTGTTAGGTGCAATTATTCTTGTAGCAGGAGTTGTTTTTGTACAACAAGCTGAAAGAAGAGTACCAGTACAATATGCTAAAAAAGTTGTAGGAAGAAAAATGTATGGTGGACAAAATACTCATATACCATTAAAACTTGCTATGGCAGGTGTAATGCCAGTTATCTTTGCTTCATCATTTATGACTTTCCCTGCAATGCTTATTCAGATATTTTCACCATCATCTATTGGTGGAACTGGATTTTTATCAGGATTATATCAATTTTCAATTGCAACATCTACATCTCAAGGTGTAGGATATGGATATGCAATTGCTAATGCTATAGTATATTTATTATTGATAGTAGGATTTACATTCTTCTATACATATGCTACATTCAATCCAGCTGAAGTAGCAAATAATATAAAGAAAAATGGTGGATTCGTTCCAGGAATAAGAGCTGGAAAACCTACATCAGACTATATTGCTTCAATTTTAGGAAAGTTAACATGGTTTGGAGGATTTTTCTTAAGTTTAATTGCTATTATACCAATGCTTATGAGATTTGGTCCAATTGATTTAGCTTTTGGAGGTACATCAATATTAATCGTTGTAGGTGTTGCTTTAGAGACAATGCAACAATTAGAGTCTCAATTAGTTATGAGGCACTATAAAGGCTTCTTAGAGTAAAATTGTAAACGAATGAAAATCGGCATCTTGCGTCGTTAAATTTAATTTAAAAATCCTCAATGTACAAAAGTACATTTCCGGTATTTTAAATTAAATTTGCCTAGCAATATACCAATTTTGCTTCGTTTACTAATAAAAATTTTATTAAAAAATAATAAGGACAGATTAATGAAAATCAGTACAATAATTGATTTTTTATAGCTTTGCTTTATGTAGGAAAAATTGTAGAAATGACATATGGGCATTATGTAGGAAATTATGTAGGGCACATGTGGGGGGCGACATGTAGGGGCGACTAGTAGTCGCCCGTTCTTACGAAGATATACAA
>CANQZP010000042.1 GCA_947628395.1 uncultured Clostridia bacterium | reverse complement strand
GCCCTCATCGGTCCCCACAGCAAACAACCTTGAAAAATAGATGGAAATCCCTTCGCGCTGGTGTATTGTATAAAAAATATATATAAACGAGGAGGAGAGAAATGAAACATAAGAAAAAATTTTTTGCAAAAGATGTAGGGGAAGGAAAAAGGGCGGACGCAAGGCCCGCCCCTACAAGAGAGAAATTTATAAAAATTTAATATATAAAACAAAAGAAGGGAGAGAGAAATGAAACATAAGAAAAAATTTATTGTAAAAGGTGTAGGGGCAGGCAAAAGGGCAGAGACAAGCCCTGCCCCTACAATATCTGCCCGAAAAGAAAGGGGTATTACTTTAATTGCATTAGTTATAACTATTATTGTTTTGTTGATTTTAGCGGGTGTAACAATTGCGATGGTTGTTGGTGATAATGGAATTTTAACAAGAGCAAAAAAGTCAAAAGAACAAACTAATAAGGCGACAATAAAGGAAAGTATCGAATTGGCTATTGTTGGGGCTTTAACAGAAGAAAGTAATTATACGGATGTGTCAGCAGAAAGCCTAGAGAAAGAACTTGCTAGATATTTTGATATAAGTAAAATAAATATGATAGATAATTTGGATGGAACTTTTGCTATTTATTTTATGGAAGAAAATATAACATATTTAGTTCATGGTCAAGAAGTAGAAGAAATAGACTGGAAAAATAGTTTCGCAAATGAAGAAGCTCCAGCTGAGCAAACAGAGACATCTAAAGATATAATAGGAATAGGAACAAATGGAAAAGCTGTAAATATGGATTTATGGGAATATTGTTATGATGAAGTAACAAATGGATATTTGTTAAATGATGAAGAAGTAAGTCAAAATAAGGAATATAATCCAAATGGAACAAATACTGAAAAAATAATGAATAATGGATATAAAGGTAAAATCACTGAAGAAGGAAAAATAGAAGGATTTGTTCCACAATATATAAGTGAAGATAAGGGTGAGAATTTTAAGCCAGTAACAAGTTTATATAGGACATTTCAAGATTTGACTGATTTACGAGTTCAACCTAATTTGCCATTAACAACATTATATATGAGAAGCACATTTGAAACCTGTACAAATTTGGCAAATATTTCATTACCAAGTAAAGTAATAGATATTGTGTGGTGTTATGGTTCCACAGGAATAACAAGAGTCGATAATATACCGGAGAGTGTGAGAAAACTCGATGGGGTTTTCTATGAATGTAATTCATTACAATATGCAAACATTAAAATTCCTAATGGAGTTGAAAGTTTAAATCAAGTATTTGCAGGTGATGAACAATTAAAAGAAGCCCAAATCACAATACCAGATAGTGTGATTAACATGAGTTTTTGTTTCAATGAGTGCAAAAACCTTGAAAAAGGACCTTCATTCATACCTAAAAATGTAAATGATATGGAGTCTACATTTAACAATTGTAGAAAATTATCTGGTGTGATGAAAATAGAAGCTAATCCGGCAAATGGTAGAACATGCTTTAATTGGGTAGGCTATGATACAATAGATGGTTTTATTATAAAGGTAAAAGATGAGGATTCAAAATCGTTTCTCGAAAAAATAGTAGATGGTTCAGTTGGTAATCAGAATATAAGGGTTGAGATTGATTGGTAAAAATTAAAAAAACTATGCATGCTAAAAATGTGCATAGATTTTTTTAGTTTTTTATTGACAATAGTGAGAAAAAGTGGTTATATATAAGTATATTTTAAATCAAAGGATTTTTAATTCCTAATTTTTTTGTTCTAAAAGAAAATCAAAAACAAAATTAAAAAATCAATAGGAGGTGGTAAGTTAATTTTTCATGCAAAAATAAAATATAAAAATATCAATAATCTTGTAAAGAAAAGGAATAGTTGATATAATAAGGAGGACGAATGGTAGAAAACAAAATATTTAATTTAAAAAATGATGTAATATTTAAAGCATTTTTTGCTAAAAAAGGTAATGAAGAATTCCTAATTGATTTTTTAGAGGCTATTTTAAAGATAGAGATAGAAAAAATAGAAATTAGGGAAGAGGTAAATTTAGAAAAACTAAAAGATGAAGAAAAAGGTGGAAGACTGGACCTGCAAGCAACATTAAATGATGGAATAATAGTAAATATTGAGCTACAAATACAAGATACAGATAAGATGGAAAATAGAAGTTTAGTATATGCAGCAAAAACGATATCAAGGGAAACAAAGAAGGGTACAAAATATCAAGACATAAACCAAGTAATAATGATAAATATATTAAATTACAAATTATTACCATATAAAGAGTATGTATCAGATACAGTAACAGTATTAAATAAACATAGAGAATATGAGGTAATAGAAGGTGTAAAGTGGTATTTCATAGAATTACCAAAGTTTAGGAAGGCAAAACCGGATATGGATGAAAAGCTAAATCAGTGGTTAGCTTTGATTGATGATAGAAATAGGGGGTGGATTGAGATGGCAGAGAAGAAGAATAAGACAATAGAAAGGGCTAGAGTAGAGATGGAGTATTTAACAGGAGATGAAGAATTAAAAAGACTAGCAGAATTAAGGGAAAAGTGGGCAATGGATTATGACAGTGGAATAAGTGCTGCGAGAGAAAAGGGAATTGAGATTGGACGTCAAGAAGGTAGAACAGATGGAATAAAAATTGGAATGAAGACTGGGCAGGCAAAAGGCGAAAAAAAGAAACAAATAGAAATAACTAAAAAGTTATTGAAGATGAATATGAAAATAGCTGATATAGTAAATATTGTAGGATTAGAAGAAAAAGAAATATTGGAAATAAAAGAAGAAACAAATCAAGAAAAAGATTTTGATGATTAAAAATAAAATATATGCATGATTGATTAGCCTTGAAATGAATAAATAAGAAAAAATTGAATAAAATACCATATAAGTTCTAAAAAATCATAAAGTAATTTGATTTATTTGAATTTATATGGTATAATTTATTTAAGAGGGTGATTATAATGCAAAGAGAAATTATAAATGATTTAATTAAATGGAAAGATGTAAAAAATAGAAAGCCGTTAATAATACATGGAGCAAGACAAGTAGGAAAAACATATATTATAAAACAATTTGGAAAAGAATATTTCGATAATTTAATATATGTAAATTTTGAAACTAATAAAGAATTAAGTAGCCAAATAGAAGAAACCATAGATGCGAAATATATAATAAACAAATTAGAATTATTTTATGGTGAAAAAATCATACCTGGAAAAACTTTAATATTTTTTGATGAGATTCAAGCTAATGAAAGAGCTTTAACATCTTTAAAATATTTCTGTGAAGATGCTCCAGAATATCATGTTATAGCAGCAGGTTCGTTATTAGGTATTGCTATAAATAGAGATAATTATTCTTTTCCAGTTGGAAAAGTTCAAATGATAAACATGTATCCTTTATCATTTAAAGAATTTTTAATTGCTATTGGTAGAGAAAATTTAATAAAAGAAATCGAAGAACATTTTAATACTAATGAAAGAATAGACAAAGATATTCATGAATTATGTTTAAAACTATATAGAACATATTTAGTAGTAGGTGGAATGCCTGAAGTTGTTCAAACATATTTAACAGAGCAAAAAGTAATAGCAACAATAGATGTACAATCAGAAATACTTTCGTCTTATGAAAGAGATATGACAAAGTATGCAGATAATAGTTTATCAAACAGAATTATATCTGCATTTGATTCGATACCTGTTCAATTAGCAAAAGATAATCAAAAATTTCAATATAAAGTTATTTCAAAAGGTGGAACGTCAAGTATATTTGGTGAAGCAATTTTATGGCTTAAAAATAGTGGAATAGTTAATCAAATATATAAAGCAAATGCTAATTTACCTATAGAAATGTATAAAGATTTATCATCATTTAAATTATATATGAATGATGTAGGGTTATTTGTAAATAAGGCAAGGTATCCATTATATCAAATAGATTTAAGTAAGCAGCCAACTATGATAGCGATGGGGCCTCTTACAGAACATTATGTAGCAAATGAGTTACGAGCAAAGGGGTATAGCTTATATTATTGGGAATCTGATGGAAAGGCTGAATTAGATTTTTTAATACAAAAGGAAACTGATATAATTCCAATAGAGGTAAAGAATAGTACTCATGTAAAAGCTAGGAGTTTAGCTTTGTATATGAAGATTTATAATCCTAAATATGCAATTAGGATTTCGGAAAAAAATTTTGGGTTTGAGAATAATATTAAATCTGTACCTTTATATGCTGTTTTTTGTATATAGAATTAAATATAAAGTTTGATTTAATATGAAAATTTAGCAAAAAAATGCAATAAAATCTATTTGAATTATTAAAAAATTTCTATTGACTTTTTGGAGACTATAAATTTAACTGTGTAAATTCAGAAAATAAAATTTTTGAATTGCACAGTTTTTTTGTGTCTACTTTTTGTTGACAACTTCAGCGAAAAAAAGAAACAAATAGAAATAGCTAAAAAGTTATTGAAGATGAATATGAAAATATCTGATATAGTAAATATTGTAGGATTAGAAGAAAAAGAAATACTGGAAATAAAAGAAGAAACAAATCAAGAAAAAGATTTCGATGATTAAAAATAAAATATATGCATGATGATTAGTCTTGAAATGAATAAGTAAGAAATTATTGAATAAAATACTATATAGGTTCTAAAAAATTATAAAACAATGGTGGAGCACTTTTTTTAAGGTGTTTCAGTAAAAAGCACATTCAAAAATGAATGTGTTTTTTTGTACATATTTGTAATGTAGCGAATATGTATAGAAAATGAAATAAAATTGTAAAAAATTATGTAACCAATAAAGGATTTAGGAAATAAGTGTCGAATAATATAAAAGGAAGGATAAAAATGATAAGATATAGTGATGAGTTAATTGATGATATAAGAAGTTCAAATGACATAGTAGATACAATTTCACAATATGTTAAATTAAAAAGAAGTGGAAGAAATTTTTTCGGCTTATGCCCATTTCATAAAGAAAAGTCTCCTTCTTTTTCTGTTTCACCAGATAAGCAAATATTTCATTGCTTTGGTTGTGGAGTTGGAGGAAATGTAATACATTTTATAAGCAAGATAGAAAATCTTGATTTTAGAGAAACACTAGAATTTTTAGCTGATAGAGCTGGATTAGAACTTCCTAAAAATGAAGACTATAATTTTAATAAAAGACAAAATTTAAAAGACAAAGTTTATAAAATCAATGAAGAAGCAGCAAAATTTTATCATGAAAATCTATATAAACCTACATCAAAACAAGCACAAGAATATATAAAAAATAGAAAACTAAACAATAGTACATTAAAGTCATTTATGATAGGATATTCAGGAAATTTTAATGAATTATATAATCATTTAAAAAGTAAAGGATATTCAGATGATGAAATATTAGAATCTAGTTTAGTTAATAAAAATGAAAAAGGTGTATTTATTGATAGGTTTAGAAAAAGATTGATGTTTCCTATATTTGATATGAGGGGAAAGGTAATTGCTTTTGGAGGAAGGGTTTTAGATAAATCACTTCCAAAGTATATTAACTCACCAGAAAATATTGTATATTCAAAAGGAAGAAATCTTTTTGGAATGAATATAGCAAAAACTGCTAATTTAGAAAAGATAGTCATTGTAGAAGGATATATGGATGCAATATCACTTCATCAAAGAGGGATACACAATGTTGTAGCATCACTTGGAACTGCATTAACAGAAGCACAGGGTAGAATTCTTAGAAAATATGCAGGTCAGGTTATTATAAGTTATGATTCAGATTCAGCTGGACAAGCTGCAACATTAAGAGGTCTTGAAATATTAAAAAATTTAGGTTGTGATGTTAGAATTCTTCAAATGGAAGGTGCAAAAGACCCTGATGAATATGTAATAAAATATGGAAGCGGAGGCTTTAATTTACTTGTAGATAATGCTATTTCGTTAGTAGAATTTAAAATAAAAGTTTTAAGAAAGAACTTTAACTTAGATAATACTAATGATAAAATTAAATTTCTTCAAGAGATTGCTAAGATTTTGATAAATGTTGAAAGTCAAATTGAATTAGAAATTTATATTGATAATTTATCTAGAGAATACAAAATATCAAAAGAGGCTGTCTATGCAGAAATTAATAAAATGAGGTATGAAAACAAGAAAACAGAAAGCATTCCAGAGAAGAAAGTAAAAGCAAATATAATAAAAAAGCAAAATATGCCAGAAGAATCTATTATAAGAAGAGAAAATGTTGTTTTATATTTATTGTTAAATTCTGATAAACCAAAATTAGAAAAAATAAAAGAAAATATAAGTTTAGAAGATTTTAAATATGATATAAATAAACAAATTTTATCTGAAATTTATAAATATATTGATGAAGGGAAAGATATTACTAATATATTAGATTCTTTTAAAGAAGAAGAAACAATAAATCATATTACTAAAATAATGGCTGATGACTATGAAATTACTGATATAGACAAATGTATAGAAGATGTAATAAATAGTTATAATAAAGACAGATTGATTACAAAAAGAAATGAAATATTAGAAAAACTAGATAGAAAAGATTCTACAAAAGAAGAAATGGCTGATTTGGAAAAAGAGTTAAGTGAAATTATAATAAAATTGGCCAAAATGAAGTAGGAGGAAATATGGATAAAGAATTAGATAAGCAGAAAAAAGATGCTGAAGGGCAAGATATAGTAGAAAGTAAAGTAAAAGAAATAGTACAACTTTCAAAAGAAAGAGGACAAATAACTTATGGCGAATTAGCTATAAAATTAGGAGATATATCTACTGAGAAAATTGATAAAGTATTTGAAAGATTAGAAGAACTAGGTATAGATATTCTAAGAGATGAAGACGAAGATGGAGAAGATGATGAGCCAGAGTTAGAAGACTTAGAAGAAGTTGAAGAAATCAAACTTGAGGAATTAAACAATATAACAAACATGGACAATGTGAGTATTGATGATCCTGTTAGAATGTATTTAAGAGAAATAGGAAAAATTCCTTTATTAAGTTTTGAAGAAGAATTAGAGTATGCTAAAAAAGTATTAGAAAATGATGAAGAAGCTAAACAAAAGTTAGCAGAATCGAATTTAAGACTTGTTGTAAGTATAGCTAAAAAATATGTAGGAAGAGGAATGCTGTTTTTAGACTTGATCCAAGAAGGAAATATGGGGCTAATTAAAGCAGTTGAAAAATTTGATTATTCAAAAGGATATAAATTTAGTACTTATGCTACTTGGTGGATAAGACAAGCTATAACAAGAGCAATAGCTGACCAAGCTAGAACTATTAGAATTCCTGTTCACATGGTAGAAACAATCAATAAACTTATAAGAACTTCAAGACACTTGCTTCAACAATTAGGAAGAGAGCCAACGGCTGAAGAAATTGCTAAGGAATTAGAAATTCCTGTAGAAAAAGTAATGGAAATTCAAAAAATAGCTCAAGATCCAGTATCTTTAGAGACTCCTATTGGAGAAGAAGATGATAGCCATTTAGGTGATTTTATACCTGATGATGAATCACCAGCTCCACAAGATTCAGCTGCATATACTTTATTAAAAGAACAATTAGAAGAAGTAATGCAAACTTTAACTCCTAGAGAAGCTAAAGTATTAAAATTAAGATTTGGACTAGAAGATGGAAAAGCTAGAACTCTAGAAGAAGTAGGAAGAGAGTTTAAAGTAACTCGTGAAAGAATTAGACAAATAGAAGCTAAAGCACTTAGAAAATTGAGACATCCTAGTAGAAGCAAGAGATTAAAAGATTATATGAGTTAGGAGGTAGTTGGTATGGAGAATAAGTCTGGAAAAAGAGAGATTGAAATTGTTCCTGGAAATGGAAATTTAGATATTTCACCAGTAGAAGACCATATTAATACTATTAGGAATAATAAAAAACCAAATAAGGAAAATATAGTAATACCTCATGAAAAAAAAGAAAAAGAAGAAAAAAATAGTTGACAATTCAGCCAATAACATTTATAATATTAGCTATGGCGAGGTAGCTCAGTTGGCTAGAGCATTCGGTTCATACCCGAAGGGTCATGTGTTCGAATCACATCCTCGCTACCAGATAAAAGTTGAAACGGAAAAAAACCAGTATCGTAGTATTAATACTGGTTTTTTTCTGCCCTTTTACTAAATTAGAAAGATTATTGAGTTTTTTCGGACAGAGGTGGACGGCAATGTCTATTTAAGTTAAGAAAAATTTTATCACTCATTAAAGCAGTATAATAATTGATTTTTAAATAGCTGCGCAGCGACCAAACGAGCGAAGTAAAGTAGCGATTGAAGCAACTTACAGATATTTTTGTATTTCGCATTTTCTTCGAAGACCGGGCGATTGATAATCGCCCCTACGAAATACATTTTAATCTGAAAGTTGCGACAGCAAAGCTATAAAAAATCAATTATTATACTTGCTTTTTTTGGAGTATAAATAGACATTGACGTCCCATGTCTGAAAAAAATAAAGATGCTTTAAATAAAAGCATCTTTAATATATATATTTAAAATTATTATTGAGCAACTGGATATACACTAACTTGTTTCTTATCTTTACCTTTTCTCTCAAATTTTACGATACCATCAGATAAAGCAAATAAAGTGTCATCACTACCAATTCCAACATTGTTACCTGGATGTATTTTTGTTCCTCTTTGTCTTACTAATATATTTCCAGATAAAACGAATTGACCATCAGCTCTTTTTACACCTAAACGTTTTGATTCACTATCTCTACCGTTCTTAACACTACCTTGACCTTTTTTATGTGCCATAAAATTTCACTCCCTTCACTATAAATAAATTTAGAAATTAATTTCAAATTATTCTGCTACTTTAGCTGAAGCTGCTTTTGTTGTAGCAGAAGATTTTATTGAAGTAATTTCTACTTTTGTGTAAGGTTGTCTATGACCTTGTTTTCTTCTATAATTCTTTTTAGGCTTATACTTGAAAACAATTATTTTTTTACCTTTTCCATGAGAAACTACTTTTCCCTCTACGCTAATACCTTTAACATAAGGATTTCCAACTTGTACTTTTTTGTCATCAGAAAATAAAACTACTTTATCGAAAGTAACTTTTTTACCTTCTTCAGTATCTAATTTTTCAAAAAATACAACATCTCCTTCTGTTACTTTGTACTGTTTTCCACATGTTTCAATAATTGCGTACATTTAAGTACACCTCCCTTTTTTGTATACTCGCTAATCCTTATTTTAGGTAGACAAACTAAATTGCCCTTTATGAACCTTAATTAAGCGGATTACAGTTACATATTTTAACACAGAATACAGGATTTGTCAAATAATATAGTGAAAAATTTTAAGATAAAAAATTCTTTCAAACTAACATAGAGAAAATATATAATTAAAAATGTTGACATTAAAAATTTAAAGGGATATTATTATAGAAAATACAAAGGAAAGGAGACTGTAAAAAGTGAAAAATAAGTCAACTTATATTATAATAGCAATAGTTGCAATCATTGCTATAGTAGCAATTGTAGCTGTAATTTTTATGGGAAATAAAGAAGAAGAGAGTAAATCATCAAATGATAATAAGAGCAAAAAAGAAACAAGCAAAATCAAAGAAGATGAGGAAGAAACAGAAGACAATACTACAAATGAAACAGAAAATACTACAGAAAAAGAAGAAACTACAGGAGAGTTTTCTTATAAAGAAGCAGCTGAAAAGCAAATGGCAATGCCTGAAAAAGGTGAAACTATAGCTATTATGCATATAAAAGATTATGGTGATGTTAAATTCAAATTTTTTGAAGATGTAGCACCAAAAGCTGTAGAAAACTTTTTAACACATGCAAAAGAAGGATATTACAATGGACTTACTTTCCACAGAGTTATTGATGAATTTATGATTCAAGGTGGAGATCCTGCTGGAGACGGTACAGGAGGAGAGAGTATTTGGGGAGATGGCTTTGGAGTAGAGCTAGATAAGTCTTTAGTACCATATCGTGGTTCTTTATGTATGGCAATGTCAAGTTTACCCAATAGTATAGGAAGTCAATTTTTTATAACACAAGCAAATTATTCAGAGCAAATGAGTCAATATGTAAAGGGTTCTGGATATGATGATGAATTGCTAGAGCAATATAAAAAATATGGTGGATATTTAAGTCTATATATGCAATATACTGTATTTGGTCAAGTAATTGAGGGGATGGATATTGTTGATAAAATAGCTAAAGTTGATACAGATGCAAAAGACAAGCCTTTAACAGATGTAATAATTGATAGTATAGAAGTAACTGAATATTAAAAATAAAATGGTGTCCTAAAATAATAAATTAATCTAGATAGCAAATATTTATCGCTCCCGGGAGAGTCTATATTTTTTTTACTCACCTTATCCCAATGGCGCTGTAACCATACTAACGTATGTAACAGCGCTCATCGGTCCCCCCGAACGGCTCGCATAAAAAAATATAGAAGCTCTCCCTCGCGCTATGTTATATTTTTTAGTGGTAATTTATTATTTTAGGGCACCATTCTTTTTTTATTGCAAATTTTTTTAGCTAAAAAACTTGCAAATAATTGGAAACTATGCTAAAATACTAAATGTTAACCTTACTCACTATGTAAAAAGTGGGTTATATATCCAAAAGGAGGTGGAAGTAATGAACAAATACGAAAGTATAATCATTATTAATCCAAGTCTAGAAGAACAAGGAGTTAAAGAACTAGTTACAAAATTTACAGACTTAATTAATAGTGATGGAAAAGTAGAATCAGTAGAAGATATGGGAAAAAGAAAATTATCTTACGAGATAAAAAAACAAACTGAAGGTTATTACTATTTATTCAATTTCGAAGCTAACCCAAACTTTATTGCTGAATTAGAAAGAATTTATAGAATTACAGATGGAATTCTTAAATTCATAGTTGTAAAAAAAGAAAATTAGAAAATAGCTTTTGAAGCAAGAAAGGTGGGAATAAACATGAATAAAGTTGTATTAATGGGACGATTAACAAAAGATCCAGAAACTAGATATACTCAAACAAATAATACATTAGTAGCTTCATTTACTTTAGCAGTAAATAGAAGATTTTCAAGACAAGGAGAAGAAAGACAGGCAGATTTCATACCAATTGTAGCATGGAGTAAAACAGGAGAATTCTGTAGCAAATATTTCAAAAAAGGTCAACAAGTTGGAATAATCGGAAGAATTCAAACTAGAACTTGGGATGATGACCAAGGACAAAGACACTATGTTACAGAAGTAATTGCTGAAGAAGCTTATTTTGCAGATAGTAAAAGAGAGGGAGCAGGAGATAGCTTTGAAAATACTTTTGGAACAGCAGTTTCTGAAAGTCAAGAATTTCAAGTTTCTTCTGATGATGATTTACCTTTCTAAGATAAAATTTAGAAAGATTGGGGGTTAGAACAGATGTCAGATAAAAAACAAAATAAAAGAAATAGAAATAATAATAACATGGATGATGATTTTAATCCAAAGTTTAGAAAAATAAGAAAAAAAGTATGTGTTTTATGTAGTGATAAAAACTTTGAATTAGATTATAAAAATCCAGAACAATTAAGAAAATTCATAAATGAAAAAGGTAAGATATTACCTAGAAGAGCTACGGGTGCATGTGCAAAACATCAAAGAGAAATTACATTAGCTGTAAAAAGAGCTAGACATATTGCAATTTTACCTTATGCCCAAGACTAGTTGAATAAAATTCAGACAGAGGGGACGGAGTTATTT
>CANQZP010000041.1 GCA_947628395.1 uncultured Clostridia bacterium | reverse complement strand
TGAAAAATTTGACAAAAAAAATAACCATTTACAGTGGTTAGCTTAATTATTGTTATTTAAAAGTGTTTAAGTTCCGTTAATGTCAAACTACGGAGCCGAGAAAGCTTTTATTTTTAAGTATTTTCAAATACAGCAATATAAATTTATAGACTAGAAACAATATAATAAAAAATAAGCACAATACTGTTGCAAATAGTGAAATTTATGTATATAATGATAAAAAATGTAAAGGAGAGATTATGACACCTCATATAGAATCAAAAAAAGAAGATATTGCAAAAACTGTAATTATGCCGGGTGACCCATTAAGAGCTAAGTACATAGCAGAAAATTTTCTTGAAGAATATAGATTAGTAAACTCAGTTAGAAATATTTTAGCTTATACAGGAAAATATAAAGGAAAAGAAATAACAGTAATGGCATCTGGAATGGGAATGCCTAGTATGGGAATATATAGTTATGAACTATATAAAATATATGATGTAGAGACAATAATTAGAGTAGGATCATGTGGTGCATATAATCCAGACATTAACTTATTAGAAACTATATTAGTAGGAAAAAGTTATACAGAAGGAAATTTTGCTAAAAATATGAATGGGAAAGATATTCATATTGTAGAAGCAGATGAAAACCTAAATAATCTTCTAGAAAAAACAGCAAAAGAAAATAATATACAAATTAGAAAAGAAAATATTGCATGTACAGAATGTTTTGATCCATATATAGAAAATCTAGAAGAATTATTAAAAAGATTTCCTAAGGAAGAAAATATAGTAGGGGCAGAGATGGAATCATTTTCGTTATTTTATACAGCAAAAGTACTAAAGAAAAAAGCTGCTTGTATGTTAACTGTAGTAGATTCAATTTGTAAAAAACAATCTTTATCAGCAGACCAAAGGGAGAAATCACTAAATGATATGATAAAAGTAGCATTAGAGGCAAGTATTAATATAAAATAAAAAGGAGCTTTATCTATGGAGGTTAAAGAATTAGTTGAAAAAAAAGAAGAATTAGAAATTCTAAATACAAATGAAAATCCAGTGCAACCAGAAAAAGTAGATGATAAGAAAGATAAAAGTCCAGAAAATGAAAAGATAACTAAAGATGATGACAATCTTAATGTAAAAGTAATAAAAAATATGAATAAATATTACGAGAATTTATATAAAGAATTGTCAGAAAAAAATAGCCCTGAAGATAAAGAAAAGCTAGAAGCTATAAAAAAGGAATTAGAATTAAATAAAGAAATATTAGAAAAAATAAATGAGCCAACTACAGAAAAAAAAGAACCAAAAGAAGAAGAGAAAAAAGAAGAAAAACCTAAAGAAGAAAAAAAAGAAGTAGAAACTAAAAAAGAAGAGAAATTAACAATAATTTTAGACTGTGGAAGAGGAGAATATTTATTTAAAAAAGAAGATACAATTGATTTAAAAGCTCAAGAAATTAGAGTAAAACTTTTAGAAAATAAAAAAGCAGGAAGAGAATATATTGAACATTTACAATCAAAATTCGGAGATTTTATAAAAGATGAGATAGATATTACTTTGTGTAAGGCTTTAGAAGAACATTACAAAGAAGAAGAGTCTGATGAAATTATAAAAAAATATATTGACGCAATAAATGATAAGAATAAAGCAAAATTACCATTTGAAATGGTATATAATTTTAATGGTATGAAAGATTTAAAAAGAGAGGGCTTTTTAAATAAAACAGCAATAAATAAATTATCAAGAGTTGCTGATACATATTTAGAGTATGGTTTAGCAAATGTACAAAAGGAAGAAACTGGTTTCAAAAGAATAATAAGTAGTGTTAAAAGATTCTTTTCAAAACGAGAATTTCATGGAAATATACCTTTGCTTGCAGAAGGAGAAAAATCAAGAAAGATAAAAATAGAATTTAATAATGGCCTTTATACTTTGGAATGTGGAAATTCAAAAGGAAAAAAATATGGAGATGTATATATTTATGATGCGAAATGTAAGATAGATGAGGAAGAAGAAATCGACAAAATGGAAGAATTATATGATTTGCATTTAAGTAATAAAGAGATTTCTAGACTAGATACAAATATATATAAATTATTAAAATATTTTGAGAATTTCAATATAAGAATGGAAGATAGGGACTTAAATAATTTAGCAGAAAGTTATCTTCAAACAATTATATCTAAAGAAGTAAAATATGATGTTCAAAATCTTTTAGAAATAAATTATGATTTTACATATTTAGATGATGTAGATGAAGAAATAATAAGTGATAGTGATAAAAAGCAAATTAGAAAAAAGGCAAAATTTGCAGAAAAAATTGGACTAGCTTATATTGAACTTGATGGAGAAGAGCAGAATATAGATAATAAGATAATAGAAGAGATAAAGAATGAGCAATATTTCTGCAAAATAGCTGATGAAAATGACTTAGATGAAGAAAATAAGAAGGCTCTAGAGAATGTAAATGAACAAATAAAAGAAGAAGCTGAAAAATTAGGAAAAGGTCAAGAGGAAACAGCATTAATGCAGATTGCTAAGTCTAAGGGAATAAGTTTAAGAGCAGGAAATAATCAGAAAAAAACTTTAGAACAATTGAAGTTAGAAATTATTGAGCAAATGTTAAAATAATTTATTATTGAATAAAAGGAATAAACATGGAAAAATATATAAATATAATTGGAGGCGGCTTAGCAGGATGCGAAGCCGCATATCAAATTGCAAAAAGAGGAATAAAAGTAAAATTATATGAAATGAAACCTGAAAAATTTTCTCCAGCACATTCAAATAAAAACTTAGCTGAAATAGTATGTAGTAATTCATTTAAATCAAATTTATTATCAAATGCTTGTGGAATGTTAAAAGAAGAATTGAGAATGTTAGACTCACTTTTAATAAAAACTGCTGATGAAACTAAAGTGCCGGCAGGACAGGCATTAGCTGTAGATAGAGAAAAATTTTCTGAAGAAGTTACTAGAAAAATTAAAGAGATAGATAATATAGAAATAATATCAAAAGAAGTAACAAAAATTAATGAAGATGAAATAACAATTATTGCAACAGGACCTCTTACATCAGAGAATTTATCCACAGAAATTGCAAAAATTGTGGAAGAAGATTCACTATATTTTTATGATGCTGCGGCACCAATAGTAGAAAAAAGTTCAGTAGATATGAATATAGGATTCTTAGGTGATAGGTACGGAAAAGGTGAAAGTAGTTATATAAATTTACCTATGAATGAAGAAGAATATAAAAAATTTTGGAATGAATTAGTAAATGCTGAAATAGTAAATCTTCATGAATTTGAGAAAAGAGAGATATTTGAGGGGTGCATGCCAATAGAAGTAATGGCTAAAAGAGGAGTAGATACTTTAAGATTTGGACCATTAAAGCCAGTTGGATTTGATGATCCAAGAACAGGGAAAAGGCCTTATGCAATAGTACAATTAAGACAAGATAATGAATCTGGAACTATATACAATATAGTAGGATTTCAGACAAATTTAAAATTTGGAGAACAAAAAAGAGTTTTTTCTTTAATACCAGGATTAGAAAATGCAGAATTTGTAAAATATGGTGTAATGCATAGAAATACATACATAAATTCAAGTGTTTTGCTAGATGAAACTTTTAATTTTAGAAAAAATAAAAATATATTTTTTGCAGGGCAAATTACAGGTGTTGAAGGATATGTAGAATCTATAGCTTCAGGATTAATGGCAGGAATAAATGCATACAAGATGGTAAAAAATGAATCAAAGTTTGTTTTGCCAGAAGAGACAATGATAGGAGCATTATCGAAATATATATCAACTACAAATGAAAGATTTCAGCCAATGAATGCTAATTTTGGAATATTACCACCATTATCTGAAAAGATAAAAGACAAAAAACAAAGATATGAAGAATTATCTAAAAGAGGAATAGAGATTCTAAAAAGTAATATGATTGGATAAGTCATATTACTTTTTAATTACTTTTTTGTTACTTTATTGAATCTTAATAGACAAAATATAATATTATTTGATAAAATTAATAATAAAAATAGATAAAATAGTGTACATAATATTGCAAAAATTGAAAATATATGGTAAAATATTTATAGTTGTGTAAAATAATATAAATAAAAAGGAGATAAAAAAATATGGGAGAAAAAGTTGAACAAGTAACTTATCTAATAAACCAAATGGGAACTGATCAAGAAAGAATTAATTTTCTTAAAAGATATCTAGTAGAAGAACAAGATTTATCAGATGAAGATAAAAAAGCAATTCAAGATATATTAGATGAATACCTTGAAAAAGTAAATGAAAGAAATAATAGAAAAGATGCTCAAGAAGAAATTGATGAAGAAGCTCAAGAAAATCAAGAACCTGTTCAAGAAGTTTTATTTGAAGGATATATGGTAGAAGGAATGACAAGTCCAGAGGAACAATTTAAAGAAGCAACAGGATTAGATTTCAATGAAGATGAATATGAAATTATTTATGATGGAGCAGATGGAATGGATGATGGTGTAGCTACTCCATTTAAAGTTGCAAGAAAAATATTAAAAGAAGAAATAAAAGAAGTTGATTCAAATAAAATAAATATAGAAGATATGAATCCGCAACAAGCATTAGAATTTTATAGAGGAATAAAGGAAGCTATTCAAAATGGTGATAATGAAAAAATCAAATCTGCCATAAAAGAAATAGAAGACATGTTTAATAGAATAAACAATAATACTTCTAAGATATTAAAAGATGGTCAAATTAATGAAGAAATATTAGATAATATTATTAGCAATTTAGAAGAAATAACACGAGAAAATTCATATGATAACTGGTCACAAGGTTGGGGAGATGAAGAAAGAGATGACGGAACAGCAAGTGCGCATTATGGACCTATGGATAATGAAAACAAATCTTGGTCACAAGGTTGGGAAGATGAAGAAAGAGATGATGGAACAGTAAGTGCGCATTATGGACCTATGAATGATGAAATAAAATGGAATTCAAAATTAACACCAGAGCAAATTGATGAATTAAAAGCAGAAGGTTTAGAACCAGGAGATCCAGAATATGATCAATATTTATTAAATCACGGAATAAAACCAGAAAAAATTGAAGAGGAAAAGAAAGAAGAAATAAAATGGAATCCGAATTTAACTAAAGAACAAATTGATGAATTAAAAGCAGAAGGATTAAGACCAGGAGATCCAGAATATGATCAATATTTATTAAATCATGGAATAAAATCAGAAGTAAATAAAGAAGAAAACAATGTAGTAAAAAATCAAATAGATGTATTAAAGAAAAAAATAGCAGATTTAGAGCAAAAACATTTAGACGCTAAAACAATGGAAGAAAAACAAAAATTAATGGAGGAAATACAAAAAGCAAGAGATGAACTATCAAGTTTGAGAAAAGGTGAAAAGAATCCAGAACAACAAAATGAAAATAAACCAAAAGATGATTTTCAACCACCAGCTGTAATAGAAGATAAAAAAGGCCAAACTAATGTAAAAGAAGATGAAAAAGGAAGTAAGCTACCAATTAGAAGTTTTTGGGAAATATATAATGATACCAAAACTGAGCATTGTGGAACAATTGGAAGAATGATGTATCAAATGGCTCATATGCCAATATTACCAAGTAAAAATGATGATACTATGCATAAATTACTATCAATAGTAACAATCCCAGGTAAATTAGTATTGAAGCCGATAGCAGCTATAGCTAATGCAATTAATAGAACTGATGCAAAAATGAATGCATTAAGAGAAAATATTAATAATTTAACACCAGAAGAATTTGCAGTATTGACACAAACAGCAGATAAGGCAAATATGAAATTTAATCAAGTAATAAAAGCAGGATATGATAATGATTATTTGGATCCAAACTTTATGAAACAACATAAAACTGATAATTTATATTTAGATGCTGTAAAAGAAAGAATGTCTAGAGAAACAAACGAAACTGTAACTAGAAATAATGCTGCTATTGAACAAATAAATCAAAATATAAATAGCCTATTAGAAATGGAATCTAGAACACAGGAGCAAGAGCAATTATTATTTACACTTACAAATTTAAGAACTTTAGCTGAAAATGATTCGAGAAATGCTGTTAATGATCTTAAGATTTTTGAAAATGGTGCTAAAGAAAAATCTAGTGCTTTTAGAAATATTTCAGGTTGGATAGCTGGAAGATATAATCCTGATACAAGAGAAGCAGATGCTCAAATGGCAGAAATGGCAAAACAAAGAAGAGAAACAGAAAATATTACAATTACAAATGATATGAAAGAATTTGAACAATCACAAACAAATATAAAACAAATCTTATGGAATCCAAATAATAAAATTGATATTGGAAAATATTCTATAGAATCGCCTGTAGAATTGTTAAATAAAGGACAACAAACTAAAGGAAAATTATTATTTGCTAATATTGCTGTAGGAGCAGCAGTAATGAGCTTTATAGAAAATATGAAAAATCAAGCAAGAGTAGACGAAGCAATTAATGCACATAACAGTGATATTGCAAATACAAATGCGAAAAATCAAAATTTACATCAAGATAATAATAATGGCATAGATCAGGAATTAATAAATAGAGCTAAAGATGATGTTACAAATACTAAAACAGCAGCAGCTCATGCTGGTGGAGAATATGCTAATTTAGATAAATATGAAGTAAATGGATGGAGTAAAGCTACAAGTACACAAGGATACAAAGATGCAGATGATTTACTTCATGCTACTACTAATAATGTAAATGGTTCTCAATCTCTAGAAGAAGCAACTAAATTCTTTGATAATGTAAAGGGAGCTGCTATACCAATACATCAAAATTATGCAGCGGCACATCCAAATTTTGATTATTCTGGATATTTAAGTGCATTACAAAATACTGATTCAAGTGCAATAGTAGAATTATTTAATCAATTAGAAAAAATAAATTTCACAAATTTAGGTGCTACAATGCAAAGTACTATGAATGGAGTAGATTTATCTAATATATCTGAACTTGTTATTGCTGCACTTGCTGGAGCTAAATTAGCAGAAACAATTCAAAAAGAAAATGAACAAAATAAAAATATTAATAATGAAATAAGTCGTAGAACACAAAATCAAGACAGAAATGAAGAAAACAATCAAACAAGAACTGAAGATGAAGAAGAGAGATAATTAACAAAAGAAAGAAGGGATAATAATGAATGATATTGTTGCTAGAATAAAATTTAATAATAAGAACTGGCTAGTATTTGACAGTTTCATATATGAAGGAACAAAATATATGTATATAGGTTCAGAAGATACTGCTAATGAATTAGAAAAAGTAGAATCAATAGAAGAATATAATGGAAAAGTAGAACTAGAATTCATATATGAATTATCAAACAAAAATTATAAAAACGTAACAGATCAAGAATTAATAAGCAAATTGTTTGAAGTAGTAGTAAATAGACAACTGAAACAATTAAAATAGGAGATTATATAGATGTTAGATAATAGCTATAAAGATCTATTAAATTTAGATTTATCTAATCCTGCAGAAGTAAATAAAGCATTAGAAAGATTGGCTAACCAAACAAATGAAAAAAGAAGCAAGATAGAAAGAGAAGTTACTAAGAAAAGTGAACCATTAAAAACAAAAAGCAATTTAGATAATAAAAGAGAAAGAACTGTAAAATCAAAAGTCCCTAAGAAAAATGAATCATTAAAATTTAAAAAGGATTTATATAATAAAAAAGAACAGACAAATAATAAAAATAAAAGTAATATTGGTACAAAAAATAGAAAAATATATACCACTAATGATTTTGCGAATATAGATTTATCTGATTATAAAGAAGTTAACAGTATATTAGATAAATTAGCTAAACAGGCTAATTTAAGCAAAAATAATTTTACAGTTGAAAAAAATATTAAAGACCGAGATAAAAGAAGTTTCTCAAAAACAAACAATAAATACTTAAATAATAGAAATCATTGGGAAAAAGTAAAAAAAATTGAGAAAGCAACTCCTAAAGAAAGAAAAGGTTTTTTCAGATTTAGAAATATTTTGGCATTAGCTATAGTTACTGGCGCGGTTTCTGGATTAGCAACTTATAATTATGTATCTGACAAAATAATAGAAGAAAGTCAGAGATTAGAACAAAATGTAAATACTTCAAAAGAAAAGCAAAAATACTTACGTTTAGGAGAATATAATTCAGATTATTATGATGTAGATGAAGAAGAGTTTAATAATCTTTTTAAAGAAGAGTCTACTAAAGAAACAACAAATAATAATTATGATGATTATGGAGATAGATAGTATGAAAGTAGAAATTGGAGATAAGATTACCTTATTTAATGGTGAAGAATTCAGAGTAGTAAATATTTTAAAATATAAAGACAAAGATTTTATGTATTTACTCAATATAAAAGAGCCAGATAAATCTTGGATTTATGAGTATAAACATGAAGATGGAAAGATGAAGGTAAAAAGAGAAAAAGACGAAGAAGTTATAAAAGAAATTTTAAAAATGATAAGAAATGAAAATAATGAATAGAAAAATGAAAATATAAGAAAATAATGGCAAATTGCGATTGACATTAAAGGAAAATAATGATAAAATAATATACGCCTGCAAAAGCAAAAAACTTTTGTTAGCGTATATTTTTTTACTTTAAAAAACGGAAAAACTTAAATTTCCGTAAGAAAATAACAATTTAAAAATAGGAGGTGAATAAATAAGATATGCCAACAATTAACCAATTAGTAAGAAAAGGAAGACAAACTTCAAAGTCAAAATCAAATTCTCCTGCTTTACAAAGAGGATACAACTCTAAAAAGAAAATAACTACTGATGCTAGATCACCACAAAAAAGAGGTGTATGTACAGTTGTAAAAACTGTTACTCCTAAAAAGCCAAACTCAGCTTTAAGAAAAGTTGCCAGAGTTAGACTTTCAAATGGATATGAAGTAACTTCATATATACCAGGAGAAGGACACAATTTACAAGAGCACAGCGTTGTTCTAATTAGAGGTGGAAGGGTTAAAGATATTCCCGGTGTTAGATACCATATAATTAGAGGGACTTTAGATACAGCTGGTGTTAAAGATAGAATGCAAGCTAGATCTAAATATGGTGCAAAAAAACCAAAAAAATAGAATTGTAGATTATTTCTGTTTAGACTTATGTGTACAAATTTAGTTTAACAAGAATAATCAAGAATTCATATTAGCTTGCAATAGCAAGAAAAAATAGTGCATATTTTATTTATTTCAAAGAACCTTTGAGTAATATAAAAAGCGCTATTACGGGAAAGTGAAATAATCTTTCCAGAGTACCTTTTCATGTTAAGATTAACATGAAATATATTAAAATTTTAAGGAGGGAAGTATAGTGCCAAGAAGAGGATTTATAGCAAAAAGAGATGTTTTACCAGATCCAATATATAATAGCAAAATTGTTACTAAATTAATAAACAATATAATGTTAGATGGTAAAAAATCAGTTGCTCAAAAAATAGTATATGATGCTTTTGATATTATAAAAGAAAAAGAACAAAAAGATCCATTAGAAGTTTTTGAAGCAGCTCTTGAAAATATAATGCCAGTTCTTGAAGTTAAAGCTAGAAGAGTAGGTGGAGCTACATATCAAGTTCCAATCGAAATTAGAGCCGAAAGAAGACAAACTTTAGGTTTAAGATGGCTTGTAACTTATAGTAGAAATAGACATGAAAAAACTATGTCTGAAAAATTAGCTGGTGAAATTATTGATGCTATCAACGGAAACGGTGGAGCTGTTAAGAAGAAAGAAGATACTCATAGAATGGCTGAGGCTAATAAGGCTTTTGCACACTACAAATGGTAAAATTTGAAATTGATAACGGCAATCTGCGAATTTTATTCTACCTTGTCAGACTTCGACGTACCAGCGTACGACTTCAGCCTGCCAAGATATCATAAAATCCGCATATTACCATTCTGAATTTCAAATTTATAGCACGATTTTCGATTGAAAGCGGCAATCTGTCCATTTTTGGTATCCAGTCCAACCTTCGACGTACTTATGTACGCCTTCAGCTTGGCCTGAATAACCGAAAATGAACATCTCACCACTTTGAATCAAAATCAAGTGCTTTGCAGATTTATTATAATTTATTATAAAAAAATTTACAGATAACAGATATAAGATAAATAACCTAGAAAGGGGGAAGATATATTATGGCAGGAAGAGCATATCCACTAGAAAGAACAAGAAATATAGGAATAATGGCCCATATAGATGCAGGAAAAACAACAACAACTGAAAGAATTTTATTTTATACAGGTAAAACACATAAAATAGGAGAAGTGCATGAAGGTGCTGCTACTATGGACTGGATGGCTCAAGAACAAGAAAGAGGTATTACAATTACTTCTGCTTGTACAACATGTTTCTGGAATGATAATAGAATAAATATTATTGATACTCCTGGACATGTTGATTTCACAGTAGAAGTTCAAAGATCTTTAAAAGTATTAGATGGTGCTGTAACAGTACTAGCTGCTAAAGGTGGAGTTCAACCACAAACTGAAACTGTTTGGAGACAAGCAGATAAATATAGTGTTCCAAGAATGGTATACGTAAATAAAATGGATATAACAGGAGCTAATTTTATGCTTTGCGTTGATCAATTAAAAAATAGATTAAAAGCAAATGCAGTTCCAATCCAATTACCAATTGGAGCAGAAGATAATTTCCAAGGTATAGTTGACCTAATCAAAATGAAAGCATTTATTCATAAAGATGATTTAGGAAAGGAAATCGAAGAAACAGATATACCAGAGGATATGAAAGCAGATGCAGAAAAATTCAGAAATGAAATGATTGAAGCTGCAGCTGACCAAGATGAAGAATTAATGATGAAATATCTAGAAGGTGAAGAAGTAACAGAGGAAGAAATCAAGAGAGGATTAAGAGCTGGAACAATAGCTAACAAGATAGTTCCTGTTACATGCGGTTCTTCATATAAAAATAAAGGTGTTCAAGAATTATTAAATGCAATTGTAGATTATATGCCAACACCACTTGATATACCACATATCAAAGGTGAAACATTAGATGGAGAAGAAACAGAAGCTAAAACTTCTGATTCAGAACCATTTGCTGCATTAGCATTTAAAATTGCTACTGACCCATTCGTAGGAAAATTATGTTTCTTCAGAGTTTATTCAGGAACATTAGAATCAGGTTCAACTGTATTAAACTCTAGTAAAGATAAAAAAGAAAGAGTTGGTAGAATTCTTCAAATGCATGCAAATCACAGAGAAGATATAGATAAAGTATATTCTGGAGATATTGCAGCAGCAGTAGGATTAAAAGATGTAACTACTGGAAATACTCTATGTGATCCAGCACATCCAATAATTCTAGAATCAATGGAATTCCCAGAGCCAGTTATTGATATAGCTATTGAGCCAAAAGATAAAGCTGCTCAAGAAAAAATGGGTATTGCTTTAGCAAAACTTGCTGAAGAAGATCCAACATTTAAAGCTTATACAAATCATGAAACTGGTCAAACAATTATAGCTGGTATGGGTGAATTACACCTAGACATAATTGTTGATAGATTAAAAAGAGAATTCAAAGTTGAATGTAATGTAGGTAAACCACAAGTTGCTTACAAAGAAACTATCAGAGATAGTGTAAAAGTAGAAGGAAAATTCATTCGTCAATCTGGTGGACGTGGACAATATGGACATGTTTGGTTAGAAATGGAACCATTAGAGCCAGGTTCAGGAATT
>CANQZP010000040.1 GCA_947628395.1 uncultured Clostridia bacterium | reverse complement strand
CGTATGTAACAGCGCTCTATCTCCCCCCCGAGCGGCTCGTATAAAAAATATAGAAGCTCTCCCTCGCGCTACAGTGTATATAGATTAAATATACTAAATTTCCAAAAAAAAAAGAGAGGGAAGTTCCTCTCTTATAGATAGTTTAAGATGTTTTGAAGATTTGTATTTCTTCAGTTGCAAACTTTTTGATTTTGGTATCGTATCCTAAGATTTTAATACTTGATTTTATGAGTTTGCTACTATACATCTTTTTAGGGACAGTAATTATCATTTCTTTTGAGAAATGATTGGATTGAATTTGTTTGTGAATAAGGTTTATTAGTTCTAATTGAATGGGTTTATTTGACAATTCTTTCCGTATTCTGTTAATGTCATACATAATAGGTATGACCTCCCTTCTATAGTTTAATATTAAAATTATATCATAAAAAATGAAAAAAGAAAAGGATTTGATGAAAAATGTTAGATATTAAAGAGATTATGAAAATTATTCCACAAAGGCCACCTTTTTTGATGATTGATAGAGTTGAAGAATGTGTGCCTGGTGAAAGTTGTATAGCTTATAAAAATGTTTGTATAAATGAACCACATTTTGAAGGACATTTTCCAGGTGAGCCTATTATGCCTGGTGTATTGATTGTTGAGGCTTTAGCTCAAACTGGAGCAGTAGCAATTTTGTCTATGGAAGAGAATAAAGGAAAAAATGCTTTGTTTGGTGGAATTGATAAATTAAGATTCAAAAAGCAAGTAGTTCCAGGTGATGTTTTAAAATTAGAGGTTAAGATTATAAAGCAAAAAGGTCCAATAGGTGTTGGAGAAGCTATAGCTACAGTAGATGGAAAAATAGCTGCAAAAGGAGAATTAACTTTTGCAATTGTAGGATAAAAATAGCACAAAATGAAAAAAGAGGCAGATTTTTAGTCTACCCTCATTTGAAGCAGTGTATTTAATGCAAAATATGTAGGGGCGGGACTGTATAGGGTGAGGCTTTGTAGTACCGGACGACTACTAGTCGCCCCTACACGTCTCCACCCGAAGAAATTGCAGCATAAGAATCCCTGGGAGCGGATAGCTTTTCAGATACTATAATAGAAATATATATTTATAAAAATTAAAAGAAAGGGTAAAATATGATAAAAAAGGTTTTAATTGCAAATCGTGGAGAAATAGCAGTAAGAATAATTAGAAGTTGTAGAGAACTTGGAATAAGAACAGTAGCTGTATATTCAGAAGCAGATAAAAATAGCCTTCATAAGCAACTTGCAGATGAAGCAATATGTATAGGTCCAGCTGTACCTGCAAAAAGCTACTTAGATATGAAAAGTATTTTAGAAGCGGCAAATGTAACAGGAAGTGACAGTATACACCCAGGATTTGGATTCTTATCAGAAAATGCAACATTTGCAAAAATGTGTAAGGAAAGTAAAATAAAATTTATTGGACCATCTTATGAAGTTATAAATCTAATGGGAAATAAAACAAATGCTAAAGAATTGATGAAAAAAGCAGGCGTTCCAACAGTTCCTGGTTCTGATGGAAAGTTAAAAGATTTAGATGAAGCAATAAAAATAGCTCAAAAAGTAGGTTACCCAGTAATGCTTAAAGCATCTAGTGGCGGAGGCGGAAAAGGAATAAGACTTTGTAAAAATGAAAAAGAATTAAAAAATTATTATAATATAGTAAAACAGGAAGCAAAAGTTTCTTTTGGTGATGATGAATTATATCTAGAAAAATGTATAGTAAATCCTAGACATGTTGAAATACAAGTATTGGCAGATGAACATGGAAATGTAATACATTTAGGAGAAAGAGATTGTTCAATTCAAAGAAAAAATCAAAAAATTCTAGAAGAAAGCCCATCAACAGTATTAGATGAAAAACTAAGAAAAAAGATGGGAGAAGCTGCAATAAAAGCTGCAAAAGCAGCAAGATATTCAAGTGCTGGAACAATAGAATTTTTAGTAGATAAAGATAAAAATTTTTATTTCATGGAAATGAATACAAGAATACAAGTAGAGCATCCAGTTACTGAATGGGTTACAGGAATAGATATTGTAAAAGAACAAATACACATAGCTTCTGGAGAAAAATTAAATTATAAACAAGATGATATAAATTTTAAAGGACATAGTATTGAATGTAGAATAAATGCAGAAAATCCTGATAAAAACTTTAGACCATCACCAGGTGAGATAAAAGAGCTAAATCTTCCTGGAGGAAATGGAGTAAGAGTAGATACTGCAATATATACAGGATATAAAATTCCACCAGTATATGATTCAATGATTGCAAAGATAATTGTTTATGGTAAAGATAGAAAAGAAGCAATTTCTAAAATGAAAAGAGCTCTAGAGGAATGTGTAATTGAAGGAGTAGATACAAATTTAGATTTCTTATATAGAATTTTAGAAAATAAAAATTTTGAAAAGGGAAATTTTGATACATCATTTATTGAAAAAGAATTTAACTTATAAGGAGATAATCTATGGTTATTGATAAAATAAAAAAAAGACAAAATAATGAAGATCATAAGAGAAAAAAGCAAGTAGATATTCCAGTTGGAAAATGGGTAAAATGTGATAAATGTGGTGAGATTATTTATAAAGATGTATTGCACCAAAATTATAGTGTTTGTCCAGTTTGCAATAATCATTTCCGTTTGTCTGGAAGAAGAAGAATAAAACAAATTGTAGATGAAAATACTTTTGAACCTTTCGAGTTAAATATAAAGACTGTAAATCCATTAAATCTGGATGGATATATTAAAAAAATAGAAACACTAAAAGAAAAGACTGGAATAAGTGAAGCTGTAGTTTGTGGTACAGGAGAGATAAATTCTGAAAAAGCAGTTATTTGTGTTATGGATGGAAATTTTTTAATTGGATCTATGGGGAGTGTTGTAGGAGAAATGATAACATATTCTATAGAAAAGGCAATAGAATTAAAACTACCACTTATAATTTTTTCAGTATCAGGTGGAGCTAGAATGCAAGAAGGAATTATATCATTAATGCAAATGGCTAAAACGACATCAGCACTTGCAAAATTGAATGAAGCAGGACTTTTATATATTTCGGTATTAACAGATCCTACTTATGGAGGAGTTACAGCCTCATTTGCAACAGTTGCAGATATAGTATTAGCAGAGCCTAAAGCAATGATAGGTTTTGCAGGTCCTAGAGTGATAAAACAAACTATAGGAGAGGAATTGCCAGAAGGATTTCAAACTTCTGAATTTCTATTAGAACATGGATTTATTGACCAAATTGTAGATAGAAAAGAAATGAAAGATTTCTTAGGAAAGTTGTTAAAGATTCATAATAATAGATAATATTTTTTACTAAATCATATTTGAAAATCACTTAAAAATAAAGCTTTCGAATGTGATTGGAATGAGCGTATAGATTCTTAAAAAATTAAAATGAGGAAGCGAAGGCGAGCGAAGCTCGAACAGCGAGAGGCTCGTTTTAATTTTTCATAGAATCTATAGCGAGTGAATTGAGCCGAGAAAGTCTTTATTTTTAAGTATTTTCAAATACAATTATTATAAGTTGAAAAATTCATAGATAAGGAGGTGAATTCTATGGATAAAAAACTAGAAGAAGAGATAAATAAACTAGAAGATGAAATAAATGATTTGAAAACAATATCAAAAGACAAAGTCATAAAGCCAGGTAAAGAAATTAAAGAAGCTGAGGAGAAAATACAAGAACTAAAAGAAAAAACATATAATAATTTAACAGCTTGGGATAGAGTAAATATTGCTAGAAATCAATCAAGACCAACATCACTAGACTATATAAAATATATTTTTGATGATTTTATAGAACTACATGGAGATAGATTATCAAAAGATGATAAAGCAACTGTATGTGGTTTAGCTAATATTGATGATAAAAGTTTTACAATAATTGCGCAGCAAAAAGGACGAAATACTAAAGAAAATATAGAAAGAAATTTTGGGATGCCAAACCCTGAAAGTTACAGAAAAGGCTTAAGACTCATGAAACAAGCAGAAAAATTTAATAGACCTATTATAACTTTTGTTGATACTAAAGGTGCTTATCCTGGAATTGAAGCAGAAGAAAAAGGTCAAGGTGAAGCAATAGCAAGAAGTATGCTTGAAATGTGTAGATTAAAAGTTCCAATTCTAGTAATAGTAATTGGAGAAGGCTCAAGTGGAGGAGCTTTAGCAATAAGTGTTGGAGACAAAATAATAATGCTCGAAAATTCAATATATTCAATATTATCCCCAGAAGGTTATGCAAGTATTCTTTGGAAAGATGGCTCAAAAGCGAAAGAAGCTTCAGAAATTATGAAGCTAACAGCTAAAGATTTGTATGATTTTGGAATAGTAGATACAATAGTAAAAGAACCACTAGGTGGAGCACAAAAAGATATTAAAAGTGTAGCAAAAAATTTAAAAAATGAAATATTAAAAAATGTAAAAGAATTGGAGAAATTAACAAAAGAAGAATTATTAGAAAACAGATATAATAAATTTAGAGGTATAGGAGAATATATAAAGGGGGAGTAAAAATGTTAAAAGAAAAAAGAATACTAATTATGGGAATTAGAAATAAGTGGAGCATTGCTTATGGAGCTGCAAAATCTGCATATAAAAATGGAGCAAAATTAATATTTACATTTATGGGAGAAGAAAACAGAAGTAAAGTAGAAGAATTAATATCAGAATTTGAAGGAGCTAAAGCGTATACATGTGACGCATCAATTGATACAGAATTAGAAGAATTGTTTAAAACAATAAAAAAAGAATATGGAAAAATTGATGGAATTTTACATAGCATTGCACATGCCAATACTGAAGATTTAAGAAATGATTTTATAAACACAAGCAAAGAAGGTTTTTCACATGCAAATGATGTTAGTGCATATTCTTTGGTTGCAACATGTAGAATAGCTAGAGATTTAGATGTATTAAATGAAAATGCAAGTATTGTTGCTTTAACATATTATGGTTCAACTAAAGTTTTACCAGGATATAATGTCATGGGAGTAGCAAAAGCTGCTTTAGAATGTAGTATAAGATATTTAGCTGATAATTTAGGACCAGCTGGAATAAGAGTAAATGCAATATCTGCAGGACCTATTAAAACTTTATCTGCAAAAGGAATAAAAGATTTTAATAGTATATTAGATGTTGTAGAAGAAAAAGCACCACTTAGAAGAAATGTGACTACAGAAGAAGTAGGAAATGCAGTTACATTTATGCTAAGTGATATGTCAAGAGCTGTTACAGGTCAAGTATTATTTGCAGATTCAGGTTATTCTATCATGGGAATTTAAACGAAAGGAAAAAATATATATGAAACTTCCAAATTTAAAAATAGGTGATTTAATTGCTAAAATACCTATTATTCAAGGTGGTATGGGAATAGGAGTATCCAGAGCAAAATTAGCAGGAGCAGTAGCAAAAGAAGGCGGAATAGGAATTATATCAACTGCTCAGATTGGATATGACGAACCAGACTTTGAGAAAAATACAAATGAGGCAAATTTAAGAAGCTTAGAGAAAAATATTAAAGAAGCTAAAAAGATTAGTAAAGGCGGAATTATAGGTATAAACATAATGAGTGTTACTAATTTTTATAAAGAAAATGTAAAAAAAGCAATTGAAAGTGGAATAGATTTAATAATATCTGGAGCAGGACTTCCAAAGGAACTTCCAAAACTAGTAGAAGGAACAAAAGTAAAAATAGCACCAATTATTTCATCTGCAAGAGGTGCAGGACTTATGATAAAATTATGGGCTAAACAAAATCATATTCCTGATATGATTGTAGTAGAAGGACCAGAAGCAGGAGGACATTTAGGATTTTCAAAAGAAGAGTTGAAAGAAAAGAAATCAATTTTTGATATAGCAAAAGAAGTAGTAGAAAAAGTAAAAGAATTTGAAAAAGAATTTAAGAAAAAGATTCCAGTTATTATAGCTGGAGGAATTTATACAGGAAAAGATATTGCAAAATGCTTAAAATTAGGAGCATCTGGAGTTCAAATGGCAACAAGATTTGTTGCAACAGAAGAATGTGATGCATCACAAGAATTTAAAGAAGCTTATGTGAATGCAACTGAAAAAGATATCGAAATAGTTCAAAGTCCTGTTGGTATGCCAGGAAGAGCAATAAGAAATGAATTTATAGAAAATGTAGAAAAACAAAATATAAAACCAGAAAAATGTTTAGGTTGTATAAAGACTTGTAATCCTAGTGAAACTCCATACTGTATAACAAAAGCATTAATAAATTCAGTAAAAGGAAATCTAAAAGAGGGATTAATATTTTGCGGAAGTAATGCTTCTAGAATAGATAAAATAGTTCCAGTAAAAGATTTGATAAAAGAGCTTGTAAATGAAGCAGAATTGTGTTATAATTAAATGCATCAGGAAAGAGGGATAAAAATGAGAGCAAAAATTTTAGAAGAAGATATTAATATTCTTGAATTAAACAAAAATGTAAATGAAAAATTAAAGGAAAATAATATTAACAAAATAAAAGAGTTATGTTCAATGACTAAAGCTGATTTAAGAAATATATCTTTTGAACAAAACGATATAAATAATATTGAAATTCATTTGCAACTGAACGGATTAGACATAAAGAAAAGAAGATATTAAAAAAAAGGAATGTAAATATAAAATTTACATTCCTTTTTTTGTTGCTTCAATTATTTAATTAGATTATGAAAATAGAGAAGCTGTTAGCTAAGGAGAGAAAGCTCAACCTCAGCTTTTATTATGAGGTCTTTAGCATAAGGCTTCAAAAAATTCGGTAGATACTCAAAAGAGCAGTTCTCTGAGTTATATGACAAATTTAAATCTTTGCCAACTTTTTGATTAGTTCCCTTGAAATACCGTGTTACTCTGAATTGATGAATGTTTCCATCAACTAGGCCAGTGTGCATTAAGCTGAATAAATACATATTCATACCTCCTCATGATGATAAAATTTGATGTTTTTACATTATAACATAGATTTTCTTATATGTACACAAAAATTTTAAAAAAATGCGAAAAAATATGTAAACTAATTCAAAAAAACTGGAAAAAATCAGAAAAATATGGTATAATTAAATAGTACAAATTTTATTTTAAGGAGGAAAAATTACGAATGAAAATCAAGGTAAGGAACGGAAAACTGATAATAAAATATCGGACACTTTTTAAGGACGAAAAAATAGTACTTAAAATAGCTTTTGGATTGATAGCTATAATGATATTTTACTTACTCTCTTCTAAGATGATATCAGGAGCAAGTGGAAATCCAGAAGAAAAGTCAGAAGTAACAACAATTACCACTGTTGAGACAACAGAAGAAACAACAGAAACAAGTAGTGAAACAACAACTGAAACGTCAACTGAAACAACAACTGAAACGTCAACTGAAACAACAACTGAAACGTCAACAGAAACGACAACTGAAACAACAACTGAAACAACAACAGAAATTACTACTTCCATTTCCATTTATAAGGAAAAAGAACAACTTGCTGAATATGAAAAAGAGCTACTTGCAAGAGTAGTTTATGCTGAAGCAGGAACAGAGCCTTATGCTGGAAAAAAAGCTGTTGCAGCAGTAGTCCTTAACAGAATGAAGTCTGATAAGTTCCCATCTACAGTAGAAGGTGTAATTTATCAGAAAGGTCAATTTTTAAATCCCGATTTGATTTACAACAATGAGGAACTGATGGAAGAATGCCACATGGCAGTTTCTGAAGTGCTTGCTGGAGACGATCCAACAGGTAAATTAGGAGGTGCTTTGTATTTCTATCAACCTGAATATTGTTCTGATTACCAGAATAGTATCCGGGAGGGGATTAGCGACACAATACAGATAGGAAACCATATTTTTTATAGAAATTGGGACTAAAAATCTGTATCTCCTTAAGGGGTGTACCACTTGGTACATCCTCTTCTTTTTTTTAAATGCCAACCGTTCGCTCCCAGGGATTTATATATTTTTTCATTTGTTATCCCCATTTAAGAAAATGTAATTCACGTTGTTCATAACATTTTCTAAAACGGTCCCCACAATTCACAAATTCAAAAATATATGGAAATCCCTTCGCGCTATTTTAGAAAAAATTATATATTGTAAGATAAGAAAATTAAATATATAATAATACAAATTTTAATTGGAGGAAGAAATGAAGAAATTTTTATTATTTTTATTAATAGTTTTAATTATAGGAGGAGTAGGATACTATTTTTGGACAAAAAAAGATAATAATGAAGAAAAACCAAGAACAGAAGTAAGTAAAGAAGAAATAAAAGAAGAACCAAAAGAAGATATAACATTAAATATGACTGTTACAGGAGATGTATTATGTCATAATACACAATATTTTGATGCTTATGAAGCAAGTGGCGATACTTATGATTTTTCTTATGTATTTGAGAATATAAAGAAATACTTTGATAATAGTGATATAGCTATAGGAACAATAGAGACAAGCTTTGCTGGAAAAGAAATAGGATATAGTAATTATCCAACATTTAATTCACCAGCAGAATTAGCAAGAGATTTAAAAGAATTAGGATATGATGTAATGGCTACAGCAAGTAACCATTGCTTAGATAAAGGATATAATGGACTAGTTAAAACATTAGAAACACTTGATAATGTAGGAATAGAACACATGGGTACATATTCTTCTGAAGAAGCATCTAAAGAAATTTTAACTAAAGAAGTTAAAGGAATAAAAATGGCATTTTTAAATTATACTTATGGAACAAATGGAATTCCAATTCCAACAGGAAAAGAATATTCAGTAAATTTAATTGATAAAGAAAAAATAAAATCTGATATAGAAAAAGCAAAAAATGAAGGCTCAGAACTTATATGTGTAAACATGCATTGGGGAGAAGAATATAGGCAAACACCAACAAAGGAGCAAGAAGAATTAGCAGATTTCCTATTTGAAAATGGGGTAGACTTGATTTTAGGTAGTCATACACATTGTTTAGAACCAATGGAAAAAAGGACGGTAACATTAGAAGATGGAACAACGAAAGACGGTTTTGTAGTATATTCTCTAGGAAACTTTATGTCAGGACAAAATGCAGATTATACTAGACAATCAGTTATATTAGATATACAAATAACAAAGCATGGAGAAGACGGAAAATTTTCAATAGATAGTGTAAAATATACACCTATATATATGTATAATATATATAATGGAAAAGGATTAAAAAGATTTAAAGTAATGGATATTGAAGAAGAAATTAGTAAATATGAAAATGGAGATACATCAATTGGACAAAGTTTATATAATACATTAAAATCTGAATTAGAGCATGTAAAAAAAGTGATGGGAGAAGAAATTTAAAACAAGAAAAAAGCTTCAATTATAGGAAGACCTATGATTGAAGCTTTTAAATTAATATACCATAGTATTAAGTTTTTTAATGTTATCATTTACATCTTGAATTATTTTATGAACTAATGCAAAAGATTCGGGATCATTATCCTTAAGCACTTTGCATAAATTAATAAGTTCATGATGTGTAAATAATAACATCATTTTGACTGCAGGTTTCAAACTGTTAAATAGATAACTATCACTTCTTAAGACAGTTCTATAATAACCATCTTTTGATGTGCCTATCCGTATTTTTTCCAATTTACCACCGGATACTACAATATCGTAAAATTTTCCAAAATACTGGGTCGAATAAAAATGCTGAGATGCCATGAAAAGTCACTCCTTTCAAGTATATGGTATATTAATAAGAAAATTGGGCATTAACGAAATCAAAGATTTCGATGCCCACATGTGCAAAATTGCTTCGCAATTATTGCACGAATCAAGGTAAATTAACCTTGTTGTATAGGAAAGTCTATTGTTCTTTTTTGTCTATTACGCTTGCTAACCCGCAAGCTATAGCCAAAAAAGTCGATTTTTCCTATACAATAAAAAAATAGTTATAAAAACTAACTTTATTATAACATAAATTATATAAATTATCAAATTAAGAGAGTTTTCAGACAGAGGGGACGGAGTTTTTGTCTAAGAATTGAGAATTCTTAGACAAATAACTCCGTCCCCATGTCTGAAATTTTTCTCTCACACTCTTTTGTATATTTATCACCAATATTAGAAATAATAACCAAAAGGAGGAATTGATTTTATGTACTCGTATTGGTTAGAATCTATTAAAAGTGAAAGAAAAAATTATGATAAATTGAAAGATAATATAGATGTTGATGTTTGTATTGTTGGAGCAGGGCTTACTGGACTTAGTACAGCTTACTACTTAAGTAAAAATAGTAATTTAAAAATTGCTATTTTAGAAAAAGATTTGATAGGAGAAAAAACATCATGCCATAGTACGGCTAAAATAACAAGTCAACATGATTTATTTTATAAATATTTAATAGAGTCTCAAGGAAAAGAATTTGCAAAAAAATATTTAGAATCTAATGAAGAATCTATTAAAGAAATTGAAAATATTATAAAAAAAGAAAATATAGATTGTGATTTTGAAAAAATGGATGCTTATGTTTATACTGAAGAAGATGATGAAATAATGAAAATTAAAGATGAAGTTTTTTCAGTAAATTCAATTAAAGAAGGACTATGTGAATTTGTAACAAATATTAAACTACCAAGAAATGTTATAGGTGCTATAAAGTTTAAAAATCAGGCACAATTTAATCCAGCTAAATATTGTATTGGACTTTGCAAAGCAATGGAAAAAGAAAGAGTAAATATATATGAAAATACAAAAGTATATGATATACAAAAAGAAAATGATAATTATATTATAACTACTGAGGATAATGAAGTAAAAGCAAAATATGTAGTTTTAGCAACTAGATATCCTATAATAAACATACCAGGATTTTATTTCTTAAAAATGTATCAATCCACATCTTATGTAATATGTGTGGATACAAAGACAGATTTATTTGAAGGAATGTATATAACATCAGAAAATCCAAAAAAATCTTTTAGAACAATAAAAAATGGAGATAAAAGGCTTTTATTAGTAGCAGGATTTGACCACAAAACAGGTGAAGAAGTAAAAGAAGAAAAACAATATGAAAGTTTAGAAAATGAGATTAGAAAAATGTATCCTAATTGTGAAATTATAGGAAGATGGATAGCAGAGGATTGTATAGGTCTTGACAAAATTCCTTATATAGGAAAATATTCTACTTTAATGTCTGATTTATATATTGGAACAGGATATAAAAAATGGGGAGTTAGTCTTTCTAATGTGGCAGCTAGAATTATTTCTGACGATATATTAGGAAAAGATAATCCATATAAAGAAATTTATACAGCAACAAGATTAGAGCCAATAAAAAATAGTAAAGAATTTGGAAATATAGTAAAACAGAGTTTGAAATCTTTAGTTATAGATAAATTAAAAATTCCAAATAAAACTTTAATTGATATAAAAAATGATGAAGGAAAATTAATTGAAGTGGAAGGAAAAAAAGTTGGAGTATATAAGGATATTGATGGAAATATTTTTGCAGTAAAACCCGTATGTACTCATTTAGGTTGTGAATTAACTTGGAATAGTTTGGAGAGAAGTTGGGATTGTCCGTGTCATGGGTCTAGATTTAATTATAAAGGAGAGTCAATAGAATCTCCAAGTGTTCAGCATTTGAAGAATATAGATATTGAAGAAGAGAAATAATCAAGGCTGTGATTGGTTCACCTTAGAAATACCAAAGGGGCGGATGCTACAGTAATACATTCGCAATTGAATTAGGGAAAATTCACTATTGACTTTTTGTTTTTTTATATGTAAGATAATTATATAAAATTTT
>CANQZP010000039.1 GCA_947628395.1 uncultured Clostridia bacterium | reverse complement strand
GGAATGACTTAAATTTACCAATTAGAACTATACAATTGCCATTTTATTCTTGTGATGAAGAAAAAATTAGATATATAGTTACAAATCTACCTAAAAATTATATAAAATAATAGGTGTTGCATTTTATGTTGATTTATAGTATAATAATTGTATTTATTCTACAAATATCTCTGATAATTTAGAGATATGGATTTATGAAAGGAGTTTTATTATGGCTAAAGTAGAGAAAAACTTCGAAGTAGTTAAAAAGTACTACTTTCGGAAAAAGGGAGTTTTAGAAACTCAGGGGTATGACGAGATAGGCGAGGCATATTTTGAACTGTATCCTGTAGAACTAGATGGAAAACTTGGATTTGCAGATAGCAATGGTGAAATTGTAATACCCATTATCTATGATAGGCAGCTTCATGGAAACAATGAGTATCTTGATTTGAAAAAGAACAACTTATGTGGTTTAATCAAACATGATGGCTCTCTTGTGATTGATTTCTGCTGGGATGACATGAAACTTAATGATTTAAGCGAAGACCTTATCCCTGTTGCAATCGATAAGAAATGGGGATTTGTCAATGTCAAAACTAAAGAAACACAAATAGAACCTGCTTATGATAAAGTCAAGTTTTTCAAAAATGGATTTGCTCCTGTTTGTATCAATGACAAGTGGGGAATGATAGATGCAAATGGAAATATGATTGCTAAACCTAAGTATCTATTGGATTCTTACTTTGAAGGAGATTTTGCCATTGTGTTTGAAGGAGGCTCTTGGGAGTATGGTCGTGGGGGCAGAATAATATCAGACTCGAACTGTAAGATTGTTAACAAGAAAGGGTATGAAATAGTTTCTGATTGTTCATGGATTGAAAGAACAGGTATTAACACTTTCACTCTAAAAAGAAAGGAAAATGGTCAAACAGTTAAAACTGTAAAGCAGTTTATAGCATTTCTTGATTATATCGTTGTTATCAACGATGGTGAGTACTTGAAAGGCTATATCACAACTAAAGGAAAATACTCAGAAAAAAATGAATATGATGAGGGACTTAAAAAGTTTTCTGTTTGGTATACCAATGCAAAGTATGTTGGAGGTGGAACTTGGTCAGTGATTGATTATAGCGGTAAACCTATTGAAATTCCTGCCTACAAACTGAAAGAGGTAAAAGAATCTTTGTTAGCATAGTTAACTCTAAAGGAAAGGTGGATTTTTGTCAATGCAAATTTCTACCTCTCCTGTTCTAATTATCGTATAGTATTTTAGCTTATTCTATTAAATCTAAGCAAGTTTAGTTATAAAAGGTGATTAGTAAATTTCGCACAATCGTTTTTGTAATGGCGAATTAAATTTTATTGTAATTTATTAAAAATATGATATACTTTAATAAGTTGTAGATATCTACGTCAATGGCACCAAACTCTCAAACTAATTTGAGAGTTTTTTTATTGTATAAGAAGGCTATATTTTTCTTTAAAATCTATATTAATAGTTATATACATACGTTTTTTTTAATATTAAAATCATATTATATATTTATTAATTTTAGGAATTGAAAATTATTTGTTCTTATTAGGGTATTTATTTTCTATCTAATACATTGTGTATTATTCTTACAACTGAATGTAAAATATAATTGTATTTAAACATTGTTTATAAGAGGTGGAATAAATGGCATTAGATAAACTTTCTATTGGAATGAGATTAAGAGAAATTAGGGAAAATATTTATCACGAAACTAGGCATAATTTTGCTGAACGATGTAATCTATCTGAAAATCATTTAGGAAAACTAGAAAGAGGCGAATTACTTATAAGTATAAAAGCCTTGGATAAAATATATTCTGCTACTGCTACAGATCCGAATTACATTTTATATGGAAAATGTACTAATAAGAATTTAAAGATTAGACAAACTCTTGATAATTTTTTAGATTCTAGCTCTAAAGACGAATTAAAGATGTACTTAAAATTTATATCTACTATAAAGGGTTTTATTATTAAAGAAAAATAATTATTATAAATTTTAACTTTAGCTAATAAAAGATAAGCTAATTACCGTGGTATATTTTCAGCTTATCTTCTATTATAAATATTTGTATAGTTTATTATATATTGGCTTATATAATAAACTATTTTAATTTTTCTATTTCTCCCATTGCTTTCATTCCTAGATAATATGCTAAAGCATTCTGATATTTAATACTTTCAGTTAAAAGTAATAGGTATTTTTTTAATAATTCGGTTTGTGCTTCATCAAAATAACTAAATAATTTAAGTTCTAATTCTGTTTTTTTATGATTTAAAATATTATAATCAGTATAATCTTCTAATATTTCTAAATTTTTATCTATTTTTTCGGATATTAAATCAATATCAACTTCTGAAAAAATATAACTACTATTGCTTTCTGGTATTTGATTTTCCATAATTATTTCTCCTTTCATTTTATATTAATTACATATTTAAAAAAGCCCCCATAATAATTATATATTAAATATTTATTAGTATATAAACATATAATTTGGAATAAAATAGAATTTATAATTTTTCTAATTTCTCACTTTATATTAAAAATTACTTAAATGTAATTTTTTTCAATTTTATTGACTTATATATTGTTTATCCCGTCATTCATAGCTTTTGAAAAATACTTTTGTATTTTCAAGATAGAATTTTTATGTTTCTTCTCTAAATTATATACATTATTATTTTTAGTTAATTTTATTATTTTTTTATTATCTAATCCTAAATAGTTATAAAAAGCAATATCGAAAATATTCTCTATATATTCTTCATCAATATTTTTATTATTTTCCTCTTGTATTATATTAGTAATATCTTTAAAAACATCTTCTCCAAATTTTTTTATAAAAAGTTTTATTAAATCTATATCTAATAAATTCATTGTTCTCCTTTCTATATTGTAATATTAGAAATAGTAAATTATTATAAATATTATAATATTTATATAGTTAGAAAATTGTCGAAACTTGTTTTTGTTTTAAATAAAAATTATTTTATCCAAGAACAAATCTCGCTTCGCGAGACCTTTTCTCTACATCTTAAAGTTTGCTATCTAAATTCAAGGTCTCAAAGAAGCGTAAAGATTTGTTGACGCGAAAATTTACAAAGTAAATTTTCTGTGCAATGTTATATTTTTTATATAATAGGAAAGTAGAACTTTCCTATTATATAAAAAAAACCTAGAAGAATTCTAGGCTTTCTAAAGATTATTTTATTTTTTACTATTTTCTATTAATTTTAAATTTTCTTGTCTTTTTATTTTGTTAGTAGTTGTCTTAATTAACGGCTCTTCTGAAATTATCATTCCTCTAATAGCTTTATATTGTGGCATGATTTTATTTATTTCCTTTATTTTCTCATGTATTGCATTATATATCTCTTCATCAGTTTCAACTTTATAAACATCTTTTACTCTTTCTTTATCAATAACAACCTTTATATTTATCTTGATATCATCTTTATCTTCAGTCATTTGTTTACCAAATATAAATGATTCATTTACGCCTTCTATTCTATTTACTAAGTTTTCAATCTCTTCTGGAAAAATATTCTTTCCATTTTTTAAAACAATAACACTCTTTTTTCTTCCACAAATAAATATGTATCCCTCATCATCAATCTTAGCTAAATCACCTGTATAAAACCATCCATCTTGTAATACTTCATTTGTTGCTTTTTTATTATTATAATATCCAAGCATAATACTTGGCCCTTTTACAACTAGTTCTCCTATTCCTTCACTATTTACATCAACCAGTTTTGCTTCAACACTTGGAACTGATTTTCCTATTGAACCAACTTTATGATATTTTTTAGAACCAACAGCTACAACTGGTGATGTTTCTGTTAAGCCATATCCTTGAACTAAATTAAATCCTAATAATCTATATTCTCTTTCAACTGAACTTTCTAAGGCGGCTGCTCCACTAATAAATAATTTTACATTTCCACCTAGCATTTCTTGTACTTCTTTAAATTTCTCTTTTCTTTCTTCTATTGGTAAGTTTTTGTATTTTTCTTCATCTTCTAAAATTTTCTCTAGCTTTCCCTCTTTTCTCAAAGTATTTTTCATATTCTTTAAGATTTTTTCATAAATTGATGGAACACATGCCATTATAGATACATTATGCTCTTTTAAGTTTTTAGAAATATGTTTTAGTCCATCACAAAATACTGTCATAGCTCCTTTATATAAAGAAAATAAAAATCCTACTGTACATTCAAATACATGATGTATTGGTAAAACTGACAAAAATACATCATCAGAATTAACATCTAATACAGAACTTATATCCATTAAATTAGAGCAAAGGTTGTTATGAGATAATGCTACAACTTTTGGAGTTGAAGTTGTTCCTGAAGTAAACAACATAATACTCATTTTCTCTGAATCTATCTGGCTATCTAAAAATCTTCTGTCACCATTGTTTAATAGCTCTATACCTTCTTCTATTAATTCTTTCTGAGAAAAAATTCCTTTTTTGTTTTCCTTTAAATCCATTGAAATTATATGTTTTAATTTTCCTACTCCGTTATGCTTTATTCCTTCTAGAATTTCTATGTATTTATCTGGACAAAATATTGCTTCTACTTCTGATCTTTCAATTAAATTTGCAAGTTCAATATCTGTTAAAGATTTATCTAATGGTACTACTATTCCTGTTCCACAAACGATTGATAAATAAGCAATCTCCCATTCATATCTACTATTTCCTATTACAGCAATTCTTTTTCCTTTTAGTCCCTTATTTATTAAAGAAGTACCTAAAGCATTAATCATTTCTCTTACTTGTTTATGAGTATAGAAAATATATTCATCACCTTTTTTTATTTTATATGCATTTTTATCAGCATATAACTTTCCTGTCTTTTCAAGCATATCTTTTAAATTTTTTATTTCTAAACACTCGTATAATTTTCTGTCCATATTTTTCTCCTATTTTTTTTAATCATTTTGTATTTTATCAGATAAATTCTCTTTTATCAACCATTTTTTAACAAAAATAGCACGCAAAAAACATCGTGCTATTTTTCTTATTTTTCATTTTCTTTCATATGTTCTAAAGCATATTCACATGCAGAAATTACAAATCCATTAAATGAATATTCTTTCTTTTTTAACCCCGCATTAGCTTCATTTATAATATCTGTTATTTTGTCATTTAATTCTATTGGAAATCTGATACTCTTGTAGATATTAGCTTTGGAGGATTTTTTCATCATAAATTTATCCATACTTTTCCTCTTTTCTTTATTAATATGTAAAATCATATAAAAAATATGGAAGGCTTAATATCATGTTATTTTATATTCTATTTTTGACTTTTATTAGATTGTTTTTACATTATTTTCTTTTTCAATATATAAATATAACTTATTTTTATATTCTCTAATAACTTTTTTAAGAATATATATTATTTTCTTTTTTTCATTTAAAATTATTATGAGGTGATTATAATGGCAGATTTTGTTATAGAAGCTAGAAAAAAGAAAGAATATGAACAGTTTACTTGTAGAATTGAATCTGAACTATTAGAAAAAATAAAGAGAATAGTTCTAGATAATAATCTTAATTCAGTAAATGAGTTCATAAATGATTGTCTTCGTTTTTCTATTGATAATTTAAAAATCTTAGAAGATAATAGTAAAACGTGACTAACTGAAAAATGGCTAGGAGAAAACATGCTTGCAGAAAATGAAGATAGTGATCTTCATTAGTATATTTTTATTTAAGATTGCTTATGATGCAATCTTATTTTTTTCGTTCTAATAATATCTTTTTTTAATATACTAAAAAAAAGGAGTTATAAATGACTTATATTTTTGGTATTTCTTTTATAATTATAGGAACTTTAATAGGCGCAGGTTTTATTTCTGGTGCTGAAATAAAATTATTTTTTTATTCTTTTGGTAAATATGGTTACTTAGGAATATTTATTTCTTCTATTTTATTTGGAATTGTTATTTTTCTTACTCTTAATCGAAAAGAAAAATCTTATCACGAATTATTAGAAAATTCTTTCAATAATGTATATTTTAGAAAAGTTTTTAATTTTATTATAATGTTTTTTTTATTATTTAGTTTTTTTATTATGGTCGCAGGTTTTAGTTCTTTTTTATATGAAACGGCTGGAATCAATACCATTTTAGGTAGTATAATCTTATCTTTACTTTCTTTTTTTATTTTAAAATCTGGTAAAAATGGTCTTTCTAAATTAAATACTCTACTAGTTCCTTTTTTATTAATTATTATACTTTTATGTTTTATATTTAATAATTCTAATTCTATTGTATATAAATTTAACTTATCTGGTTTTTTTACAAGCTCTATACTTTATACTAGCTATAATTTAATTATCTTAATTCCAATATTACTAGAAATAAAAAATGACTTTTCATCAAAAAAAGAAAATTTTATTATTTCAATTTTTTCTAGTTCCATAATGTTGGCTTGTGGTTTTATTATTTTATCTTTAATAAGTAAAAATACTGATTCTCTGCTTTTTACTATACCTTTGCTTGGAATTATTAACACTCAAAACATATTTTTTTCATATATAATTAAATTAGGTATTCTAATTGCTATTTTGACAAGTGCTATTTCTAGTGAATTTGCTTTTGTCAGGGATTTTTCAAAAGTCCATCCCCAATATGTTAAATGTTTATTTTTTGTCAGTTTGACTTCTATTTTTGTTTCTCAAATAGGATTTCAAAATTTAATTGAAGTCTTATATCCTATATTTGGTATTATTGGGATTATTAATTTATTTATTATATTTTAAATAATTATTGAATTTTTTTTGTTTAATTGGTAAACTTTATTAAAGTATTTATTACATAGGAGAACATTATGAAAAAAAATTCTTTTAAAAAGTTAATCAAATTTGAAGATATACAAAAGAAAAGAACTAGAAGCTTAAAATTTGGTATTATTGTTCTAATCTTTATAATTATTATAACCATTATTGCTCTTTATATAGCTAACTCTAATTTTAAAAGATTCGTTGATGTTTATATTTTGAAAAAAGAAATATATGAGAGTAATTCTGCTACTCTTACTGTTGACTCATCTAGTACATCATTAATATATTCATTTAATAATCATGTTTTAACTTTAGATAATGGTTCTTTAAATTTTTATGATTCATCAGCTAATCTTAGTAATACTTTAAATGTATCACTATCTAACCCTATAGCTGATTCTAATGGAAAATATCTTGTTCTAGGAGATAAAAATCTACAAAAACTTTATTTAATACATAATAATGATATTGAATGGGAAAAAAATTTAGAGGCAAATATTTTAAAAGTTAATGTTAATAAAAATGGATATGTATCAGTTATAGCTACTGATTCTACTTATGAATCTATTGTTGTTTTATATGATTCTTCTGGAAATGAAATCTTTAAAAAATTCTTATCTTCTACTTATGCAATAAGTTCTGATATTTCAAAAAATAATGATTATTTAGCTGTTGCTGAAATTGATTATTCTGGTATTAATATACAATCAAAAGTAGAAATTATTTCTGTTTCTGATGCAATTAATAATACAGACAAAGCTGTAAAAAATACTTATAATGCTGATGTTGGAAAATTAATTTTAAGTATTAGATATCAAGATAATAATAACTTAATCTGCCAATTAGATGATTGTATTTTATCTATTACACCAGATAAAACTAATAATATATATTCAAAATCAAATTCTACCGTTTTTCTAAGTTCTGATATTTCTAAGTCTTATGTTAGAATTGATAAAGAATCTTCTGGTATATTAAATTCAGATTACAGAATGAAAATATCTGATTTAAATGGAAATGAGCATGTTTATGTTATAGAAGGCGTTGTAAAAAGCATGAAAACATCAGATAAAATAATAGCTATAAATCTTGGTAAACAAATTAATTTTATTAATACTAATGGCTGGCTTGTTAAAAAATATATTAGTTCTAAGGAAATTAAAGATGTAATTTTATCTGATAAAATTGCTGCTATTATTTATAAAGATAAAATCGATATTATTAGTTTATAATTTTTGGAGGTTTTATGAGTATAGCTATTGATATTATTATAATTGCCATATTATTTTTATTTACTTATATTGGCTATAGAAGAGGTTTAGTTAAAGTTGTTATTTCTTTTATATCTTTATTTATTGCTTTAATTTTAACTTTTATATTATATAAACCTGTAGCTAATTATGTTATTGATACTACTAGTTTAGATGAAAATATCAATGATGTCATTTATTCAAAAATAGAAAATATTGATTTTAATGATATTGATGATGAAAATCATTTATATACGTATTTTGAACATATTATAAAAGGTTCTAAAGATGCTACTGCTTCTGTAGTAGCTGATTCTCTTACTGTTACAACAGTTGAAGGTATTTGTTTTCTTAGTATATTTGCAATTATAAAACTAATTTTACTTGTACTAAATTTACTTTCTAACTTTATTACTAATTTGCCTTTGATAAATCAATTTGATAAATCAGGTGGATTAGTTTGTGGTATTATAAAGGGAATTATATTTGTTTTTGTTATATTTGCTGTTGTATATTTAGTTGTTCCTTTATGTGATAGTAATAATATTATAAATTATATTAATAATTCATATTTAGGTAATTTCTTCTATAATCATAATTTTATTGTTAATAGTTTGTTAAAATAGGTATTTTTAATTGAGTTTTTTCAGACAGTGGGACGGAGTTATTTGTCTAAGAATTGAAAATTCTTAGACAAAAACTCCGTCCCTTCTGTCTGAAAAATTATATACAATACTTAACTTTTGTATGTATATGTCTTGATATATTTTTTTCTATTTGCTATAATGAAACAGTATATTATTTAGTAGGAGTGTTTATTTTGAGTAGACGAGAGATTAGAGAAAAAGAGGAAAAAGAGCTGAAAGATAGAAAAGAACAAAAAAAAAGAGAAAAAAAGAAAGAAAAAAGAAATAAAAAAAATAAGAAAAAAGAAAAAAAGAAAAATGCTAATATATTTATAAAAATATTAAAATTTTTATTAAAAGCTTTATTGGTCTTATTTCTAATTCTTGTTTTATTATTAGGAATTTTAATAGGCTGGCTTGGAGTTACTACTAATTGGGATTTCAGCAAAATGGTTAAAAAAGGAGCTCAGCAAGCTGCACTTATTGCTACAGGACAAAGTTTAGAAGATGTAAATAATCTTCCACCTATTTATTGCTTAGTTATGGGAGTTAGTGTTGACATAGATGTACCTTTAACTGATACAATTATTTTATGTGCCTACTACCCTAAAACTCAACAAGCTTCTATGTTATCAATTCCTCGTGATACTTTTGTTGGTAAGAGTGAATCTACAGCTGGTGGCTTTGACAAAATTAATTCATTATATCAACAAGGTGGACCTGAAAAAACCGTTGAAGCTGTTGAAAAACTTACTGGAATTGAAATTCCAAATTATGTTGTTATAGATACTCAAAGTTTAATAAAAGTTGTAGATGAAATCGGTGGAGTTTATTTTGATGTTCCTATTAACATGAATTATAATGATAAAGGACAAGGATTACATATTAATCTTTCTAAGGGATACCAAAAAATAGATGGAAAAAAAGCTGAGCAATTATTAAGATTTCGTCATAATGATGATGGTTCTTCTTATCCTTATGAATACGGTGATAATGATATAGGAAGAATGAAGACTCAAAGAGCCTTTATTACTGAAACAATAAAACAAACTCTTCAATTAAAAAATATTGATAAAATAAAAGAACTTATAAATATAACTTATGAATATGTTAAGACAAATGCAGATTTTGATGAAGTTATGAAATATTCTCCTGGTGCTATCGATTTTGATATTTCTAGATTAAAATCAGATACTTTGCCAGGTGTTCCAGCAAATTTTGGACCACAAAAGTTATCTTTCTTTAGAGCTAATAAAAAAGAAACAGCAACTAAAGTTAAAGAAATGTTTTCTTTTGATCCGTCTTTATCTGTAGATGATATTAGTATTGAACATGAAAACTTAAATGTTCAAGTTTTAAATGGTTCTGGAAATCAAAAGATTACTGAAGATGTTATAGATTTACTAGAAGATTCTGGTTATAATGTAAAGAATTCTGGTATTACAACAATTTCAAATTCTAGTAAAATTATAAATAGAACTAATAAACAGAATAATGTTGTGGCTGAACTTTCTGATGTTGTTGGATTTGATAATGTTGATATTGGAAAAGACAATATGTCTTGTGATTTTACAATTGTAATCGGACAAGATTATGCATCTTATTTGAATATTTAAAAAAATGGGGGCAATAAATTTTATATTGCCCTCTTATTTCTATTCGTGAGAATTTGAATCATAATCTATATAGCTACATTTTCTTATTTCTCATAATAATCTTTCTTTTTTTATTTCTCATATTTACTATTCTTATATATCCTATAATTACTAGTAATATAATTATCGTAAATATAACATATAATATTATCTTAATATATGATTTTTCTTTTACATCACTATCAGCTATTAAATCTGCTTCATAAGTAGTACCTTCTATTTCATATTTAATTTTTCCTACCTTTTCCCCTTTACTTATTGGTGCACTAATATCATCATCTAATATTATTTCTGGCTCTATTTCTTCTGGCTTTGTATCAGTACTCATAAATCCAACTATTTCATCTGAAATTGTTAGTTTTAGTTTCCCAGTATCTTTAGTAGCATTATCAACTTCAATTGTTTTTATAAAATTACCTTTATCTTTTACTTTTTGGAAAGAATAATTATTAAAAGCAAATTCAAACATTTTTATTGTATCTAAGAATTTTACACTTAATCCTTCTACAGTTACATCTGCTCCTAAAACTACGGTTATGACTTCTATTCCGTTTTTTTCAGCACTAGCTACTAAGCAATTTTTAGCATTACTTGTATATCCTGTTTTCATTCCTGTCGCATATTGATAATAATAATTATCTACTCTATTGTTATTATTTTTTATTATTAAAGAATTAGTATTTGAAAAAGTTCTATCTGTGCTTTCATAAGCATTTGTAGCTGGTAATGTATATGATGTTGTAGATACTATTTTTCTGAATGTTTCGTTTTGCATACAATATCTTCCCATCAATGCTAAATCATATGCTGTTGAATAGTGGTTTTCGTTATGTACTCCATTTGGATTTACAAAATGAGTGTTTTCGCATCCTATTTCTTTTGCTTTTTCATTCATTAAATTAGAGAATTCTTCTACGCTTCCAGAAATATGTTCTGCTATTATTACAGCGGCTTCGTTAGCTGATTTTAGCATAAGTGCATATAATAAGTCTTTTATACTTAATTTTTCTCCTATTTGTATATTAGCTGTTGTGTATCCACTTGGTATTGATTTTATTGCATTTTCACTTGCAACTGCTACTTCATCTAAATTACATTGTTCTATTGCAATAATTGCTGTTAATATTTTGGTTGTGCTTGCTGGATATCTTTTTTCTTTAGCGTTTTTGTCGTATATTATTTTTCCTGTTGTTGCTTCTATTATTACTGCTGCTTCTGATTGTACATTTTTATTTAATTCGTTTAGGTTTTCTTCAGTAGTGCAATATGTAGATTGTACTACTGAAAGTAATATTAGTACTAATATTAAAATTTTTGTAATCTTTTTTCTAATTTTCATAATTTTCTCCTACTAAAATAAATAATATATTATTTTTCGACATTTTTCAATATGTTTCATTATAATATAATAAATTTAATATTTTTATATTTGAAAATACTTAAAAATAAAGACTTTCTCGGCTCAATACACTCGTTATAGATTCTAACAAAAATTAAAACGAGCCTCTCGCTGTTCTAGCTTCGCTAGC
>CANQZP010000038.1 GCA_947628395.1 uncultured Clostridia bacterium | reverse complement strand
GTCAAAGAATTTGAAGTTTTTGTCAATGATCCGTCAATGGATAATGGCAAGCTCCAGTTCGTTCCTGGCTTCAACCCACCTGCTGTGGGTTATTCCTATAATGAGTTGGAAGAACTCGCAAAGGAAAACGGCCTTCGACTTGGTACAAAGGATAACTATATTCTGTTTTTGGGATGGATCATTACTGGACTGATTAATGAAGGCTGGTCTGAGAGGGAAGCTTGGTATGCAGTATGTACTAACTCAAGAGAGTTGGGACATTATCATGATTCAGCAGATGCAAAAAAAGACTTTGAGCCAACAGGTTCAAGAAAGATTGTGGGAAAATGCGATTTAGCAAATACAGGCAAAATTCTGGCAAAAGACGAAAAGGCCGGTTGTTTCTGGATTGCTGGTGGTTGCTACGGTAGCTATGGTTGCTACGATCCGCTCGACAATCTTGATCCCTACCACAATTATGATGTTCACATTGTCGACAGCGTTGGTTGGTTTGTGCTTTGAGTAGCACTGCCCACTGATACTGCACCTGAACGATAGAGCTCTCTAATTTAGAGGGCTCTATTTTGTTATAGAGTAAAAAATATAAAAATTAGTAAAAGTTGCTAAAAATCAATTGTTTAAAGGCTTTTAAATAATATTATTTAACTTTTAAAATCAATAAATGTTAAATTACTTTAAAGACTCAAAATCATGCGGGAAACCATGTGGGTTCGAGTCCCACCATCGGTACCATAAGTGCGAATTTTACAATTCGCAGTAAATAGTGAATAATTAATAATTAATAATTATAAATAGGATATAAGAGCACTTATGTACTATTGATTATTAATTTTTCATTATTTATTAAAATTTCAGACAGAGGGGACGGAGTTTTTGTCTAAGATTTTTGAAAGAATCTTAGACAAATAACTCCGTCCCCTCTGTCTGAAAAGATTTTATAATAATCATATTGTAATTTACCAAAAATATGATATACTTTAATAAATTGATTGATTTTTCTTCAATTTTTAATATCTAATTGTGAATTTGTATATATTTGAAAGTGAAAATTAGGAGGAATTTATGGAAAATATTTTAATAAGAGACTTATACAGAAATACAGATAAATTTTCTGATAAAGAAATTAAAGTTTCTGGTTGGGTAAAAACTATTAGAGATTCAAAAACATTTGGTTTTATAGAATTAAATGATGGATCATTTTTTAAAAATGTACAAATTGTATTTGAAAATGATTTAGATAATTTTGAAAGTATTTGCAAGTTGAGTATTAGTTCATCAATCATAGTAGAAGGAAAATTCATTAAAACAGAAAATGCTAAACAACCATTTGAAATAAAAGCTACTAATATTGAGATTGTAGATATTTCAGATAGCGATTATCCACTTCAAAAGAAAAGACATTCATTTGAGTATTTAAGAACGATATCATATTTACGTCCAAGAACAAATACTTTTAATGCTGTTTTTCGTGTTCGCAGTATTTTATCTTATGCTATTCATAAATTTTTTCAAGAAAGAAATTTTGTATATGTTCATACACCAATTATTACATCTAGTGACTGTGAGGGTGCAGGAGAAATGTTTAATGTTTCAATATTAGATAATATGAATATTCCTAAAACTTCAGATGGACAAGTTGATTATTCAAAAGATTTTTTCGGAAAAAATGCACATCTTACTGTTAGTGGACAATTAGATGTAGAAAATTATGCATTTGCTTTTAGAAATGTATATACATTTGGACCTACTTTTAGAGCAGAAAATTCAAATACTGTAAAACACGCAGCTGAATTTTGGATGATAGAGCCAGAAATTTGCTTTGCAGACTTAGAAGATGATATGAATTTAGCAGAAGATATGATTAAATATATAATTTCTTATGTGTTAGAAAATGCACCAGAAGAAATGGAATTTTTCGATAAGTTTATCAGTCCAGGATTGATTGAAAGATTAAATCATGTAATAAATTCAGAATTTGGAAGAATAAGCTATACAGATGCTATTAAAGAATTAGAGAAAAATAATGATAATTTTGAATATAAAGTAAAATGGGGAACAGATATTCAAACAGAACATGAAAGATATTTAAGTGAAAAAATCTTTGGAAAACCTGTTTTTGTAACAGATTATCCTAAAGATATAAAAGCATTTTATATGAAACAAAATGATGATGGAAAAACTGTTGCAGCTACTGATCTTTTAGTACCAGGAATAGGAGAGTTAATTGGTGGAAGCCAAAGAGAAGATGACTTAGAAAAATTGAAAACAAGAATAAAAGAATTAGGTTTAAAAGAAAATGATTACTGGTGGTATTTGGATTTAAGAAGATTTGGAAGTTGCGAGCATTCAGGTTTCGGACTAGGATTTGAAAGAATGATGATGTATTTGACCGGTATGCAAAATATTCGTGATGTTATTCCATTTCCAAGAACACCAAAAAATTGTGATTTTTAATTTAAAAAAAGCTAGATTGAAAAAATCTAGCTTTAATTAATTTATTTCTTATTACTCAACTGAGCAAAGATGTTTCCTGCTCCTGCAAAAATTGAACATATTAGCATATCAGGTATTGAAGATTCAATTGAATTATTAGCCATAAGATTTATAATTATAGCAATAATAGAAGCCAATACCATACATATAATAGTATGATAAATTTTAAGTCCTTTCATAAAATGCACCTCCATAGTAGAATATAAATTTACAGTTACTAATTAACATTTTCAACAGGAACACATAGTAAAAATATTTCTATCTTTTTGAAACCTCCATAAATTAATGTGAATAAATTATAGCATAGAAAGTTTAATCAATCAATTAAAAAATAACTATTTTTAAATTTTCACATAAGATATATTATTTCGAGGAAAGGAGGAAAAGAGAATGAAAAAGAAAATACTTATTATATTATGTATTATAGCTACTTTTTTTATAACGACTAGAGTAAAAGCTGTTACTCCAGTGAGTTCTCCAAATTTTCAAGGAATAGATGTAAGTAGTTGGCAAGGATTTATTAATTTTGAAGAAGTAAAAAATAGTGGAATAGAAGTTGTATATATTAAAGCAAGTCAAGGAACTGGTTATAAAGATCCATATTTTGAAACTAATTACGAAAATGCAAAAGCAAATGGTTTAAAAGTTGGATTTTATCATTATTTAACAGCAACTTCGGTATCAGATGCTGAAGCAGAAGCTCAGTTTTTTGCTTCTGTAATATCTGGAAAAATTCCGGATTGTTTGTTAGTAATGGATTTTGAATCCTTTAATGGTCTATCTAGAGATGGAATTAATACTGTTTCAGAGGCTTTTTTAAATAAGTTAAATGAACTTACAGGAAAAGAAGTTGCAATTTATAGCGATTTATCTAATGCTCAAGATACTTTTAATGAAGAATTAGCAAGTAAATATCCTTTATGGCTTGCATATTATGAAGATTATAATCAAATATCGAATGTAGAAACAAGTTGGAATAATTGGATTGGATTACAAAATAGTGATGATGGAGAAATTCCAGGAATTAGAGGGTTTGTAGATACGGATATTTTTACAGAAGATATTTTTTTAGATGAAGTAACAGAAAGTCCATCTGTAGATAAATTAGAAGTCGAAAATAGTGGAGAAATTTATATTGTAAAATCTGGAGATACATTATCTCAGATTGCTAGAGATTTTGGAACTACAGTTCAAGAAATTGTAAATCTAAATAACATACAAAATCCAAATTTAATTTTTCCTGGAGAAAGATTAATTATTAGTAATTCTACTAGCAATGGATTTGATAATTCTAACAATTCAGAAACAACAGATTATATTGTAAAAAGAGGAAATACATTATCTCAAATTGCTTTGGAATTTGGAACTTCGGTTCAAGAAATTGTAGATTTAAATAATATACAAAATCCTAATCTTATTTTCCCTGGAGAAAATCTAAAAATTATTTCTAATACAAATTTTAATTTGTTAGGTGAGACGAATCAAATAAATTATACTGTAAGGAGAGGAAATACATTGTCTGAAATTGCTTTAAGATTCAATACGACAGTAGGAGAAATAGTAAGACTTAATAATATACAAAATCCAAATTTAATTTTTGTCGGTCAAAGATTAAGAATTCCAATATAATTTTTTCCAAATTTGGAAATTATTTATTAAAAAGAAATTTGGTTTTAAAAACTTTTTAATTGTAAATAATATAAATATACAACTAAAAAGGAGGAAAATAAAATGGGAAATAATCAAAAGATTAATTGTACAGTTTGCAGTTGTGAATTTCACGAAGGAGAAAAAAATCAATGTAATTTAGAGCAGATAACAGTAAAACCATATCCTGATTGCAATACTCAAAATCCGGATGAATCAGTTTGTGGAAGTTATAAATGTTGTTTTACTGATGAAGAAGAATAGTTTTATTTAAGTGAATTTATATGAAAAAATCTGTTGATTTTTGCTATATATTAAAAGAGTATGAAAATTTCATACTCTTTTAATCACTAATTTTATTCTGTTAATTCATCATTATCCTCATTATCTTCATTGCCCTCATAATCATCATCTTCTTCAGGTGCTGGTCTTTCAGGTACTTCATTAATATTTTCTATTCTTCTTTCTTCTTCAACTTCTATATCATTTTTACGTCTTTCATCAAACATATTTCCATCATTATCCATAACTATCATAATAACACCTCTTTTAAAATTTATTTTATAAATAAAGTATAACATAACAATTTTTTTTTTGCAACTTGACAATGAGAATAATAAGAAATAAAATAACAATATCAAAAAACCAAAGGAGGAATTTATTATGCCATTAGTAACAACTAAAGAAATGTTTGAAAAATCAATGAAGGAACACTTTGCAATAGGTGCTTTCAATATTAATAATATGGAGTTTATCCAAGCGATAACAGAAGCTGCAAATGAAGCTAAATCACCAGTAATTTTACAAGTATCTTCGAGTGCTATTAAATATGCAGGAATAAAATATTTAATCAAAATGGTAGAAGCTGCAGTTGAACAAACTGATATTCCAATAGCTTTACACTTAGACCATGGTCCAGATTTTGAAACTTGTAAAATGTGTATTGATAATGGTTTTACATCTGTAATGATAGATGGTTCAAAATATGATTTTGAAGAAAATGTAGCTATTACAAAGAAAGTTGTAGAATATGCTCATGAACATGGAGTAGTAGTTGAAGCAGAACTTGGAAAATTAGCAGGAATAGAAGATGATGTAAATGTATCAGATGATGATGCAAGATATACAGACCCAGAACAAGCTAAAGAATTTGTAGAAAGAACAGGTTGTGATTCATTAGCAATAGCAATTGGAACAAGTCATGGCGCTTATAAATTTAAAGGAGAAGCAAAACTTAGATTTGATATATTGGCAAAAGTAAAAGAATTAATTCCAAATACACCAATTGTATTACATGGAGCTTCATCTGTAATTCCTAAATTAGTTGATATGTGTAATGAAAATGGTGGAAACATCCCAGGAGCTAAAGGATGTCCAAATGAAATGTTAAAACAAGCAGGAGAAGAGGGAGTATCAAAAATAAATGTTGATACAGATTTAAGATTAGCAATGACTGCTCAAATAAGAAGAGTATTTAACGAAGAACCATCAGTATTTGATCCTAGAAAATATTTAGGAGCAGCTAGAGAAGAAATAAAAGCTACTGTAGCTGATAAAATAAATAATGTATTTTGTTCAAATGGAAAAGCATAAAAAGAGCGTTTTTATATAACGCTCTTTTTAAAACTCATTGCTTTTTTCATTCTTAATTCAGCATCTTTTTTAGCAATATCTTGACGCTTATCATATAATTTTTTTCCTTTACCAATTCCGAACTTCTACTTTTACAAAACTTCCTTTAAAATATAAAGAGATAGGTATAATAGATAGTCCTTGTTGTTTTATTTGAATTGAAAGTTTTAAAATTTCTTTTTTATTAAGTAAAAGTTTTCTAGTACGCAAAGGATCTTTATTATATATATTTCCAAATTCATAAGGACTTATATGTAAGCCATAAATAAAAGCTTCACCATTTTTTATATTTATATAACTGTCTTTTAAGTTAACTTTTCCGCTTCTTATTGATTTTATTTCAGTTCCTGTTAAAACAATTCCAGCTTCTAAAGTATCTTTTATATCATAGTTATGTCTAGCAATAGGATTTTTAGAAATTATTTTTCCATTCATAAATTTTAACCTTTCAAATTTTTTAAAAATTATATCATTAAAATTCAATATATACAAGATAAAAATAGTGCTCAGATTCCCTCAAAAAATTTTAATATTTTAAGAAAGAACAAAGCACTATTAAATCTATTAATGTTTACTTGAATTGTTAGTTTGAGCAGCATAATACCAAACAAGAGCGATAATAACTACAGCAACAACAGCTAAAGTAACCCAAAGCCAAGTATTAGAGCTACTCATTATACCTGTTGTATCTTCTGTTGTAGTTCTAGTAGTATTATAATCTGTTGCAGTCGTATTTGTTATATTATCTATAGTAGTTGTAATTCCATTTTCGCTATCTTCAGTATCAGATTTCATATCATCTGTTGAATTTTGCATAGAATCTTCTGATTCTGAATCACCTGATTGATCAGTATTATTTTTAACTGCATTTCCTGCATCTTCAATAGTATTTTCTACTTTTTCAGCAGAATCTTTTATTTGATTTCCAACATCAGTTAAACCATTTTTTATTTCATCGGCTGCAAAAGAATAAGTAGCAACTAAAGTAAATAAAATAGCGACTAATGTTACTATTAAACATTTCTTTTTCATTTTTTACCTCCTAAAATTATTTTTAGAAATATAATTTTATTATGAGTAAAAAATAAAAAAATATGCAAAAAAAATTTGGATATAATAATTTATATCCAAATATATAAATGTTTTTTTATTAATTATTTTTTCAATCTAATTAAAATTGCTATACCTAAGAAAATAATTAGAACACCAATAACAATTAAAAAAATACTTAAAGTAGAAGAGAAATCTAATCCAGAATCTGAACTATTATCAGTAGAAGGCGACGTTGTTGTTGTTCCAGATGTTGATTTTACACTTGTAGAAGTAGAAGGTGTAGATTCAGGTTCTGTTTCTTCATCATCATCATTCTCATTGTTTGTATTATTTGTATTATTTGTATTATTTGTAGGTCCATCTTCATCATCTGAAGTAGTATTAGTTTGATTATTAGCATTATTATTAGTATTATTAGCAGCATAAATACAATTTATAGATATCAAAGTCATGATAAGTATTAATATAAATATTTTAAAAATTTTTGACATAATTACCTCCATGTAAATAATCATTATATATAATCATACACAAAAAAAACTAAAAAGTCTATACTTTAAATCAAAAAATTTAATAGTACTTGTATTTTTCCCAAAAAAATAGTAAAATACTCTAGTAACTAAAAAACAAAAGGAGGAATTAAAATGGGAAAAGTAGTTCCAATTACATTACTTACAGGATATTTAGGAGCTGGAAAGACCACTCTTATAAATTATGTATTAAATAATCAAGAAGGATATAAAGTTGCAGTTATTGTAAATGATATAGGAGAAGTAAATATTGATGCAGAGTTAATCGAAAAAGGTGGAATTGTAAATGAAAAAGATAGTGATTTAGTTCCACTACAGAATGGTTGTATTTGTTGTACATTAAAAGTTGATTTAATGAAACAAATAGTTGAACTTATAAAACTTAATAAATTTGATTATATTTTAATAGAAGCAAGTGGAATTTGTGAACCTATTCCAATTGCACAAACACTTACTGTATTATCTGAAGATAGTGTTCAGTATGGATTGCCTAAAATTTGCAGACTAGATAATGTTGTAACTGTTGTAGATGCTTTAAGACTAGCTAAAGAATTTGGATGTGGTGAAGATTTAGAAAGTGAAGACTTAGAAGAAGAAGATATTGAAAATCTTTTAATACAACAAATAGAATTTTGTAATACTATTATATTAAATAAAGTTGACGAATTAGAAGAAGACGAATTAAATAGAGTAAAAGCAGTAATTAAAAATTTACAGCCAAATGCTAAGATAATTGAAACAAATTATGGAGAAGTAGATATAAGAGAAATTATTGATACACATAATTTTGATTTTGAAAAAGCTTCTATGTCTTCTGGATGGGCTACTGAGCTTATGAAAGACGAAGACGATGATGAAGACGATGATGATGATGAACATGACGAACACCATCATCACCACCATCATGATCATGAAGGTGAAACTGAAGAGTATGGAATTTCTACATTTGTATATTCAAGAAGACAACCAATTAATCAAAATAAGTTTGAAGAATTTGTAAATTTCAAATGGACTAAAAATATTATTAGATGTAAAGGAATAGTATGGTTAAGTCATGATGATGATATGTCCTATGTTTTTGAACAAGCAGGAACTCAAATGACTTTAAGTGAAGGAGGATATTGGTTAGACTCTCTTTCAGAAAGTGAAAAAAAGGAAATCTTCAAACAGAATCCTGAAATATTAAAAGATTGGGATGATGAAGTAGGAGATAGAATTACAAAACTTGTATTTATTGGTAAAGATATGGATAAAGAAAAAATAATTGCTGAATTAGATAAATGTTTAGATTAAAAAATGTTGCTAAACCCGATATCAACAAAGTTTGATATTCTATAAATAAAGAAAAAAATTATTAATGATTTTAGAAAACTAGATAAATGACTTTAATTTATCTAGTTTTTATTTAATTGATAATTCATTAATTTATCAATGTGATTTAATTTCATTTTTGTATTGAAAATTATGTAAAATTATTATATAATATATGAACTATTGGTTATATAATAGCTGTTTTTACAAGCTATATATCCAAAAAATATTCACTAATTATGCTGGAACGAAGGGAGGACACAAATGATTTTAAAATTCAAGTTCCAAAATATTAAAAATCAAGATGTTTGTCAAATTAATTGTTGCTTTGACAAAGAAAATCTTGAAGTCACATTATCTTTTGATGGTAATGAGCCATTAGAAGAACAAAGAAAAATTATCTTAGATAAAAGCAACAATAAAGAAACGGAATATTTTGAATATATTCCAGAGGAAAAGCCTGAAGAAACTGTAATTTATGAAAGGGGGACTCAGACTAATAAAGAAGTTTCTGGAAAAGATGAACAAGAAACTATACAAGTTGCCAAGAAAATAATAAAAGAAATTATAGGAGATTCAGAAAAAAATGAAGCAAGTGAAAAAATGGTAGGTTACATTTTCCCACGTAAAAAAGGAAAAGACTTTGATGTATTATTATATATTCTACGGAACAATATAATAGATTGGAAAGTAGTTCGCAATTGCAGAACAGATTGTACTTCGGCAGTTCAACAATATATTTCTAAATGCTTAAAAAGGAAATTAAGTATGCAACCAATATCTTTCTTTAAATTATTTAAAGAGGTGTTGAAAGAGCAAACAAATAAGACTATTTTCAATAAATATTATGATGAACTGGAAGTAGAAAAAATAAAGGAAAAAATAAATCACAATATAAAGGATGAAAAGTCAAAAAATGTAATAAACTCCATATTTATACCACTTGCACAAGATAAACCATTTTTAGAAGAACGTATAAAAAGAGAACTTGAAAAATATGTTCAAGCTAGAATGGATTTATCTAGATTTCTAAGAGAAGATTTAGGAGAAATGGTAGATGTTTTTGAATTTTTAAAGTATCTATCAACCAAGGAATAATTAGTGAATAAGCAGTTAAGACTTTTTTTAAGTCTTAACTGCAGTATAAATAAAAGGAGAGTTCAATATGATAGAAAAATATGATGTGAAAACAATAATAGAATTATTAGAAAAAGATTTTGAACCAGCATTAATAGCATTTGAACTTAAAATCCCTATAGAATACGTAAATCAATGTCAAGATATATATAAGAAAAGAAAAGCAGAAATGGAAAGTAAATCAAAAAAAATACCAAAAGATATTTTAGATATATTAGATAAAGAAAAAAGTAAAATAAAAAATATTTTAGTTAAATCAGAAAATAAATTTGAATCTATGAAAAGAAGATATCGTCAATTACTAAAAATATCAAATCCTAAAATCATTGATAAAGAAGTTGAAACTCCACAAGATAAAGAAAAGATAAATAACACTATTGATAAAATGAATGTCATTTTATCAGATATACCACTATCTGATAAGGCAGAAAAGCAAAAATGTATAGAGAAAATACTATATCTAGTTCAAAAAATAGACGATTTAGATTTAAGCTTAGAACAATTAGAAGAAATTTATTTAAATATTAATAGTGATGAAATAAAAGCTATTAAAATAGTGTCTAAATATATGAGAGACTTGTTAGAAAAAGAAAGACAAAAAATATCAACTAAAATAACGTTATCAATTGATAAAGCATATAGTGAAACTGAGGACATTGAAACATTAGAAAATTTGAGACAAAAATCAAGAATATATAAAAAATATAATACTAATTTAGAATATAATATTATAAATAAAATTCAAAGATTATTATTAAATAACTATGAAAATCAGCAGCTAGAAATATTAAAACCAATATTAGATAATATAAATTCCCCAAATTTTGATATTGATAAAGCTAAACAGATAATATCTAATCTAGCTAAAGAAAATATTACAACCAGAACTAAAAATAAATTTTCACTAACAGAAGATGAAGAACGAGACAGGATTATAAAAGATATTTATAGAATCTTAAAAAGTAAAGCTGACAAATATCCAATAACTAATCCTTATCAATCTATAAATAATTTAGAAAAATTAGGTTCTGAAGAAACCGGAACAATTATAGATACTGTAATACATAATTTAATATCTAATAATCAAATAGAATTAGTCAAAGAAGTTTCTAAAAAATATAATCTAACAAGTAATTTAAGAAAAGAAATTACAAAAGCAGAATTATCATCTAATATAGTAGCTACTCTAAAATCAGGTAAATTATCACAGGAAGATAAATATTTATTCTTGAAGAATCTTGACGAGATCTTGTTTAAAGAAAATATAGATTCTAAGAATTTGATTATTGGCAAAAAACAAGATGGTAATCCGATTAAATTATCAGATATATATGATGATAAAAAAGCTAGAAATCATTAATATTTTTTAATATAAATTAAAGGTTAAAAAAATAAAATATGGAGAAATAAAATGAATAATCAAAAACTTGGAAAAAATGCAATATGTTTGATTGGTAGTGATTTAATATATACAATAACAGAATTATTTGCAAATACATTTCTAGTTGCATATCTGTTAAAAATAACAAATGAAATATTACTCAAGTATCAGTATATTATATGATAATTAATGTAATACATGCAATTGGTTCTATATTAATAGGAAAATTTATAAAAAATGAAAAATATAGTAAAACAAAAATTTTATCTACTGGAATAATTATAAGAGCAATATTTATATTATTTATAGTTATATTTGGTAGAAAATTAACAGATATTTTTATAGTAGTTGCAATTTTTTGTGGTATATCAGAAACATTATATTGGTCAACACACGAGATGATATTTGTAGGTATAACAAATAATAGTAATAGAAAAAACTATATGGCAACTAAAAAAATTTTTAGTACCATAGTTCATATTATTGCACCAATTATTTTAGGTTCTACAATAGAATTATATTCATTTACTAAGATTTCTATATATGTATTAGTATTATCTATAATTCAAATATTTATATCTATGCAAATAAAATTAAATAAGAAAGATGATGTTGAAAGAGAAAAATTTAGTTTAAAGAATTATATAAGTGATATAAAAAATAAAAAAGATCTAAAAGTACATAAGTATTATAAATCAAATTTATTATATGGAATCATAGAAAACCCAATGAAGACACTTGTAACGATTATTACAATAATGACATTTAAAACATCTATTAA
>CANQZP010000037.1 GCA_947628395.1 uncultured Clostridia bacterium | reverse complement strand
ATGGTAGAGTAATGACTATTGAAGAATCTAAAGAAAGGATGAGAAAAAAATATGCAAGTTTTGATGTCAAATGAGGCACATCAAGATATAGATTCTATTTTTGAATATATATCGCGTGACTCTATTAAATATGCAAACGAAACTTCAGAAAATATTTATTCTCGTATATATGAACTAGAAAATGCTCCCTATTTAGGTAGATATGTCCCCGAACTTTCGGACAAGCATTTTAGAGAACTTATTTATAAAAGTTATCGAATAGTTTATGATGTTTCTGAAGATTCAAATACCGTTTACATACATTTTGTCGTTCATGGCAAAAGAAATTTTAAATCATTTTATAAAGATTACATAAAAAATAATTTTTAATTCAAATTATTATTAAATTCTTTTTGGATATATTTCAAACACACTCCATGGTCAGTATAATATGCTCCAAGTCCTGCCTTTTCTAATTCTTCTGGACAAACACCATCAGTTAATTGATGAACTATACTACCTACCATTTCAAGATGGGCTAATTCTTCTGTTCCTATATCATTCAATATAGCTTTTGACTTTTGATCTGGCATGCCAAATCTTTGAGACAAATATCTTAAAGAAGCAGCAAGCTCACCATCTGGTAAACTTATTTTATTGTGAAAACGGGTTTAAAAATTTATAGTATATTCTAACATCTCTATTCTGAAATAATTCAATCTTATCAATTAAATTTATTAAAATTTGTTTTGGAATTATTTCAAAATCTACAATCAACTTTAATTCATCTAAATTATTATCATTTTTAGTACTTTTATCTTGATTTTGTAAACTCTTTATTTCATTATCTAATTCTTCTTTTTCCTTACTGAATTCTCTATACATATTTTCAAAATCTTCTTTAGTAATACAACTTTTCTTCCAATCTTCATATAATCCTTTTTTTAATTTCAAAATTTCTTGTGTCCTTACTTTTTTCTCTCTAATTAACTTATTTAGATTATTATCATGTTTAAAAATTGGCCTTTTTATGCTTTGATAAAAATTTTCTTTATTTGTAATTACACTTTCACAAATTTTTTTTAAATCATTTATAACTAGATTATTAACACCTTTCTCTAATACGGCATGTCTTTTGCATCTATGAAATCTTGAATAATTTGAACATAAAGTTATAAAAACCTTCTCGCCCTTTCTATTTTCTCTTCTAAATGTAATAGGGAAACCACAATCTCCACATACTAAAAGTCCACCTAGTAAATGTTCTGTTTTATTTTCAGTTCTACCATAACACTTTTTTTGGAGTAATTCCTGAATAGTATCAAAAGTTTTTTTATCTATAATTGGATTATGCGTATTCTGTACAACAATCCACTTATCTTCAGAAATCTTTCTACTTTTTCTTACTTTATAACTTATTCTTTCAGACTTTCCTTGCGTTAAGTTTCCAATATAAGTAGGGTTAGACAAAATATCCTTTATAGTCTCTGCTCTCCACCCAGGATATATATTATTATTTTTATAATTTAACCCTTTTCGTCTTTTATATTCCATAGGAGATGGCACTTTCTCTTTATTTAAAATTCTTACAATTTCTTCATTTCCAATACCATTTAATCTCATATTAAAAATTCTTTTTACAATAAAACTCGCTTCTTCATCAATAACAAGTTTATTTTTATTACTGGAATCCTTTTTATAACCATATGGAGCAAAAGCTCCTATAAATTGACCATTACTTCTTTTTGAATTTAATGTACTCCTTATCTTTTTAGAAATATCAGCAGAATACATATCATTCATAATTCCTTTAAAACCAGACAATTCATTATTACTATTAATTTTAAAAGTATCTATTCCATCATTTATAGCAATAAATCTTACATTATGAATAGGAAAAAATTCATCTAAAAGCATACCTGTTCTAACATAATTTCTTCCTAACCTAGAATAATCTTTTACAATTACTACATTAATCTTTCCCTTTTCTATGTCTTCAATCATTCTTTTAAAATCAGGTCTATCAAAATTTGTACCAGTATACCCATCATCAATATATTCATCATACAAATTCCAATTATTATCTAAAATATATTTTGTTATAATCTCTCTTTGGTTAATAATACTTTCAGATTGTTTATCATTTTCATCTTCCTTTGAAAGCCTTAAATACATCCCTACATTATATTCAATTTTGTTACATTCCAACATAAACATTATCTCCTTTGTCTAAGTTTATGCTGAATTACTATTTTTAAAATAATTTTCTATGGCATCTTTAAAAATTTCTTCAAAATTATTTTCTTCTGAAAAATTACTTTCTAATAAAATTAACTCTTTTTTCATTTTTTATCCTTTCAAATTAATCTTATTAAAAAATTTTTCTTTTTATGCAACAAAAAAGGCGAAACTCTCGTTTCACCTTTTTGTATATTAATCTACTGGTACATTTTCTGCACTTATAGCATAAGTTAAAGTCTTACCATCTTCCATTCTGCAATTATCTGCTAATTCAATTTCTACCATTATTTTTACATCATAACGTACATATCTTTCCAAAGGCAAGTTTTCAAATCCACCAAAAGCAACAGAAAATTTATTGTATAAATTCCAAATATTATCTAGATTTATATCTTCAGCAGTTAAATAAGCAGCTTGATCTCTAGTCATTGAAGGATATTTATAATTATTGCTATTATTTGTTTCCCATATATAAATTCCCTTTATACAATTATCACTTAGAAAGTCTGTAAGTGCAGTTTTCATTCCAGACCCAGGAATAATATTCATAGCAATAGTTTTCAAACATCTATTTACATTTATATAAATATTAGATTTATCTACTCTTCCACTAATTTTTCCATTTTTAGCATTTACATCTATCCTAGATTTTATAATATTTGCGCCCCAATCATACATTTCATTATATTTTATTACTCTATCAAATGCTATTTTATAAGTAGTTGTATAATTACTTACAGCAGTCATATTAGGATTTAATTTTACTTTATTGCTATCATATGTAACCTTTATGGTTACTGGTGTTACAGTTAATAATTTAGATATAGTAGAAGTATCTTCTGCAGATGATGTAAGTGGAAGTTTTATAGTTTTTCCCGAAATCTCAGATAATACATTACTTAATACTGTGTCTTTATTAGCTTGTGTTACGAAAACACTTTTATTATTATAAGAAATTTCTATTTGAGTTATATAACCTGCAGATAATTCTCTATTTAAAGCAATTATAGTTCCAGTCTTTAACACGTCAGTTATATCTTTAGTACCATTCTTTATAGTAAATAATATATTTTTTGTTCCAGATGTTACAGTATAAGTTTCATTAAAGATATTACTATTACCCGCACTTGAACTTTTAATTTGTTCTTGAATATCTTTATCTGTATTTATTATATTATACCAAGCAGAATACAAATTTAAGTTTCCAGTTACAGGATCTTTTCCAAATATATATTCATTTTTACATACAATATCTGTACACCAACATTTAAACTCATGTTCTGGATATTGAAGTAATTGTTTCTTATCGAATATACTTTCATCAATTGGTAATCCTTCAGGAACAGGAATCGTTATTTTTTTAGTTGTAGAAGTAATAATATTAAAATTTACATTAACCGTATCTCTTTCAAAACTAATATTATAAGTTTCTACATTTTTTCCAGATGAACTAAATATAGCATCATTAGTTAATTTTATTTCAAATACAAACTTAGTTCCATCAGTTAAGCAATTATTTTTAGCTGTACTCCATGTACAATTTCCATTGTTACAACAACTATCTGTGCAGCAACATATATTAGTCCAGTTTGCACTAAACCAATTTTTAACTCCTAATACTTCTTTTTGTTGTAAATCAGATTTAAAATCAATACTCTTAGTGAAGTTTTCCCCATATTTCATGACTACAGATTCGATTTGTTTGTTTTCTATTAATTTAATTATTGCTTTATACAAACTAGTATCGGACATTGAATTCAAATTGTCATTACTATGTTTAGGTGTAATTATTATATTATTATTTCCATTATTTTTTATACCATATACATTTGAATTAATAACATTATTTTTTATAATATCACCTACTGGATCTACTCTATCTTTTGTTACTGGCTTTACAAAGTTTATTGTATAAATTCTTTCAGTAGAATTATCATTTTGAATAGATTTTTCAGTATCAAGTTTTACAGTAACTTCTAACGTCTTTCCAGTTAAAGTACTTAAATTTGCAGATTCTGAATTTCCAAATAAATCATTAACTAATTTTGTAATATTATTTGTCATATCAGTTTTATTAGAAATTGCAAACTTATAGATTTCAGTATCTGCTTGTTGCCCATCACTATTCTTATCATAGAAAATAGTAACAGTTCTATCATCTTTTAATTCTATATCATTTACTAAAGCTGATATAATTCCTCTATTTTTTAATTCTCTAAATAGCATTTCTCCATCTGTAGCCTGCATTTCAAGTTTTCTTTCATTAGCAGAATAAGTTAAATTAAATGCATAAGTAATACTTGAATCTTTGCTCATTGAATCAAATACTGTCTTAACATCAGTATCAATATCAACTATTTTTACCCATTTTGCATATATTGTGATACTATCATTTACAACAAACTTATCAAAATCAAATAATTGACCATTATAATACCAACCTAAAAATTTATATCCACTTCGTTGTAGTGATTCCTTCTTTTTTAATAATCCAGGTTCTTCTAACATTACCTCTTCATTATTATTTTCATATCCATAATCATAAGTTACTATAATAGGATCAGCTTCAAATAAAATATAATAATTCTTTTCTTTTACTTGATTATTCAACTCAATATTGTCTTTTACCTTTATTGACATTGAAATTGTTTTATTGTGTAAATCGCCAAGCAACACATCTTCAAAGTTATTTTTTCCAAATAATTTTGAACTATTCTTTGTAAACCAGTCTCTAATCTTTGTTTCAACTTCAGAACTGTTTCCAGTTAATTCAACAGAATCAATATTATTGGCTGATAAAGTAATAGATTCTATATCATCTACTTGTGATAATTCAATTATCATTTTAATAACATCAATTTTAGAAATCATTTCCTTAATCTTTGTTGATCTATAGTTTATTTTTACCTCTAATCTATTTGAACCTGTTGTATATGAAGTATAAATATCATCAGTATATATATTATCATTTTTAGCAACATTTAATTTATCATTTACTAAATTATCCATATCTAATACTTCAATCCATTGTGCAATAATTGTAAAATCATCTCTAATTACAGTATTTTCAAAATCAAATAATTTATAATCTCTTAATGAAGTATCCCAATAATACCATCCTAAAAATCTATATCCATTCCTTACTGGGTCTTGTGGTTTTGTTACTACCCCAGATTCTTCTAACAATTCTGTCGATTTCTTGTTCTGAGTACTACCAAATTCTTTATATCCATAATCATAAGTTATTACTATTGGATTAGCTTTAAATACAATGTTGTAAGTCTTTTCTTTTTGTTGATTTGGTAATTCTATATCATTATTTATTTTTACAGACATTGAAATCGTTTTATCAGCTAAATCTCCGATTATTACATCATCAAAATTATCTATTCCAAATAATTTTGATGTGTTGCTATTAAACCATTTATTAAGATTATTTTGAATTTCAGATTCAGTTCCATTCAATACAATATCTTCTACGTCATTTGCTTTAAGAGTTATAGAATCAATATCATCATATAATCCTAATTGTTTTATTAATTTAAAAGTATCAATCGATTGTAAATTTGCACCTAGTTTAGGAGATCTATAATTTATAAATACATTAATTTGATTTGATCCTTTTTCATATGTAGTATGTATGTCATCACCTTTACCAATATTAGTTAAAGTATTGTTTATCAAATTATCTAAATCTAGTACTCTAATCCATTTTGCTATTAAAGTAATATTATCTGATATTATTTCATTATCAAAATCAAATTTCTCTCCATCTTGTTTATACCAACCTAAAAATCTATAGTCTTCTCTTACTGGTACTTCAGGTTCTTTTAATAATCCTACATTTTCTAATATATCTGTAGCTTTTTTATTTTCATTTTTGCCATTTTCTTTATAATCATAATCATAAGTTACTTCTATAGGATCTGCTACAAATAATATATCATAAGTTTTCTCTTTTTGTTGATTTGCAAGTTCTATATCATCATTTATCTTAATAGCTATAGAAATTTTTTTACCTACTAAATCATCAGCTATAGCATCATTTATATTATCTTTTCCTAATAATTTCAAACTATTTATATTAAACCAATTTAATATTTCTTCTGAAGTTCCATTTATATTAATACTTTCTACACTTTCTGCTGATAATCTTACTACTTCTATATCCTCTTCTTTTATTAAATCATTAAGTATTTGAATTAAATCACTATTTTCTAATGCATCATTAGCCTTTGTTAGTCTATTATTTATTTTTACTATTATTTTGTTTTCATCTTTTTGATATGTAGAATCAATTTCTTCATTTCCTTCAGCATTGTCTACTACTTTATTTATTAAAGAATCTAAATCAAGTACTCTAATCCATTTTGCTACTAATGTCATATTATCATATACTGTAGCTGAAAAATCAAATTCTTTCTCTGAAACGTTTTCTCCTTCTTGCTTATACCATCCTAAAAATCTGTAACCATCTCTTTTAGGAGTATCATATTCTTTTAGCAATCCTGCATTTTCTAATGTTTCTACAGATGTCTTATTTTCATCTTTTCCTTCTTCTTTATATCCATAATCATAAGTTACTTTTATTGGATCTGCTTTAAATAATACATTATAATTTTTCTCTTTTTCTCCATTTTCTAATTCAGTACCATCTTTAAGTTTTATATTTACAATAAATGTTTTTCCTGATAAATCACCTGCTATTGCATCATTGAATGTATTTCTTCCAAATAATTTTAAACTATTAGTATTAAGCCAACCTACAATTTCCATTAAATTCTCAGTCAAAACAATTCCATCTACACCTTCTGCTGATAGAGTTATAGATTCAATATCTTCCTCTGATTTTAAATTTTGCAATATTTCTACTATGTTAAATTGACTTATAACTTCATTAATTTTTGGTGATCTATGATTTATTTTTACATTTATTATATTTGTACCTTTTAAATATTCAGTATTAAAATAGTCGTTTTCTTTAACAGACTCTACATTTTTACTTACTATACTATCTAAGTCAACCTCTTTAGCCCATTTTGCAACTAATGTAATATTATCTAATACTTCTGTATTAAAATCAAATTTTTTATCTGATTCATACCAACCTAAGAAATGATATTTAACTATTTTTGTATTTCCATCATCATCTTTTAAAGTTTCTTCTCTTACTGGATTCTCTGGTTCTTCTAATAATCCAGAATTCTCAAGTATTACTTCAGATGTTTTATTTTCATCTTTTCCTTCTTCTTTATATCCATAATCATAAGTAACTTTTATTGAATCTGCTCTAAATAAGAAGTTATATGCTCTTTTAGTTTCTTGATTATCTAATTCACTATTATCTATTAAATCTATAGTCATTGAAATTGTCTTTCCAGATAAATCACCTGATATTACATTTTCAAAACTATCTCTTCCGAATAAACTCTTGCTATTACTACTGAACCAAGATACTAATTCATTTTGAATTTCTTCTGGATTTTTTGATAATTTAATCTCATTAACACCTTCAGCATTTAAAGTTATAGATTGTATATCTTCCTGAGAAGTTAAATATTTTAAAATTTCAATTATATTTAAATCTTCAATTTTTTCACTTAGCTTTGGTAATCTATGATTTATTCTTACATTGATATCAGTTGACTCTTTTGAATATGTAGTATTAAAATAATCATTTACTTGGAGATTATTTACAGCTTTATTTACTAAATTATTTAAATCAACTACTTTATTCCATTTTGCTACTAATACAATGTTATCATATACCTTTTTACTAAAATCAAATTTAACTTCTGAATTATTAGATTCATTCTTTACATACCAACCTAAAAATCTATAATTAACAATTTCAGTATTACCTTCACTATCTGTTACAGTTTCCTGTCTTACTGGGTCCTTTGGTTCTATTACTAATGCAGCATTCTCTACCATCATTTCATATTTTTTGCTTTCAGTTTCTCCTTGTGCTATATAACCATAATCATAAGTTACTTTTATTGGATTTGCTACAAATGACATAGTATATGTCTTATTAGTATTTTTGTCTTCTAATTCAGTGTTCTGATTTAAATTTATTAATAATGAAATATTCTTAGCAGATAAATCCCCTGCTATTGCATCATTAAAATCATTTCTATCAAATAATTTTTCACTATTTTGTTCAAACCAACTAGTAATTCTACTCTCAAGCTTATCTACATCTCCAGATAATACTAGATCATCTATTCCATCTACTTTAAGAACTATAGAACTTATATCTTTTGATTCTATTAAACTTTTTAATATTTGAGTCATATCAAAACTTGAAATATTTTCATTAATCTTAAAAGATCTATTATTAATAAGTACAGTTATTACAGATAATTCCTTTTCAAAAGTAGTAGTAAGATTATCTGTTTTCTCAACTTTTTCTACTGCTTTATTTACTAAATTATCTAAATCAACTATCTTATTCCATTTTGCTACTAATACAATATCATCATAAACTACATTTGCAAAATCAAATTTTACTTGTGAAACAACTGAATCTTTTAATTCATACCAACCTAAAAATCTATATTTTATTGTTTCGCTATTTCCTAATTCATCTGTTACTATTTCTTCTCTTACAGGATTATCAGGAACATATAATTTTCCTGCATTTTCTAATTCAACTATTTCCTTTTTATTTTCTGTCTCACCATTTTCAGCATAACCATAATCATATGTAACTTTTATTGGATCTGCTATAAATTTTACATTATAAGTTTTTTCACTCTCTCCAGTTACAAGTTTCATATTATCTTTTAGTTTTATAGTAAATGAAATTTTCTTACCAGACAAATCACCTGCTATTGCATCATCAAAATTGTCTCTTCCTAATATTTCTTTACTATTTGACTTAATCCACTTTAATACCTTATCTTTAACTTCAGAAGAATCATCTAATTCTAATCCATCAACACTTTCTGAATTTAGAACTATAGAGCGTATTTCTTTTTTATCTAATAATGATTCTAATACTTTAAGAATATTAGGATTTTCCATAACTTCATTCATTTTTAAAGATCTATTATTTATCTTTACAGTAATATCATTTGAATCTTTATTATATGTTGTAGTAAAATACTCATTATCTTCTAAATTTTCTATAGATTCATTTACAAAATCATCTAAATCTACTTGTCCGCAAAAACGAACAATATATTTTCCATCTTGATTACCCTCAAACTTAGCTGTATCTTCAATTTTAATCTCTACTTCTAATTCTGTATCTATTAAATCCTTTAACTCATAATTTAAAACATCTTCATCTGTATTTAATAAAAATTTTAATATGTTTTCTTGTATATTACTATTTTTATCTATTTTATATTCTTTATCACCATTTTTAACTATAATCTCTTTTACTTTTTCATCATTAAAAAGCTCTGTAAATATTGTATTTTCACCAATGATGTCTCCTAGTTTAGTATTACTATCATGAATAACACAATTTAATAAATTATCATATCCATCCTTTTCATCATTTTTGCTTAAATTTAAAGTAAATCTATTTTGAGCATTTTCTTTTTCATTAATAGTTTCTACAGATTTTCTTACAATACTGTCTGTATCCACAATTTCTTCTATATCCTCTGGATATAATTCTTCATCAACTATTGTTAAGCCAATTTCTTCTGAAGTTCCAACTAAATCATTAACATAACGTTTTAATCTAAGTGAATCTGTAAGAGTTATTTCTTCATCACTAGGAACTCCTATAAATTCATTATTATCTGGTGGGCTAACTAATTTTGCAGCAATTTTTTTACTATCTTCATCTATCTTTTTTATATCAATTCTATGTTCTGTAATAACTAATATATCAACCGCATTTATAACTCCATTTCCGTTTACATCGCCATATAAAATGACAGTTATTTCTCTTCCAGTAGTAAGAGTTATAATAGAACCAGTTCCTACATAATCTTCATCATCTGTTATTAATTCACCACTAGATTTTTTTATACTTTCTACAATACCTTCTTTATATTTTTTCTCTACTAATTCTATAAGTTCTTTTCTTTTTAAACCTGGAACTTTTCCATCCTCAGGCAAAACTGATGATAATACAACAGAAACAGACCACTTATCATTTCCTAAAAGTTTATTACTAAAACTACAAGTTAGACCAGTTCCTTCCCCATCTATTCTAGCTGCAGATACTTTAGGAATGAAAGTACATATAACTATTAGATTAATAATTAATATTATTAAAAACAATTTTTTCTTCATTTTTTTCTCCTCAAAATACTTTTTTACCCCAAAAACAGAAATACTTTATTAAATTGTTTCTGTTTTTTCTTTTGTACTTATGTTAGAATAGATTAATTGAGCTACTCTTCACCTTCTAATTTGCTCTCTCCTTTTACTATAAGTCTAGTTCTAGCTCCTGGATCACAAGTAATTATTGTAACTTTTCTTTTATCATATCCGTCTTGTTCAATATGACTCATATCATTAGGAGCTACTTTTGATATTTTTTCTGTTACTGTATAAGTAACCTTTCTTCCATCTTTACTTACTATATAAAAAGTATCACCTATTTCTAAATTTCTTAAATCAGCAAAGATTCCTTTGTAATTGTGTCCTGTTATACTCATATTTCCAGGTTGATTTATATTAGAGCCCCAAAATTTAGTTACTCCGTGATTTAATGAATCATCAGTAGTCTCTGATAAAATATTTTGCTGTATACCTATTTTATCAATTACTATTTTTCCCAGTACATCATATCCAGCTATCTTATCTGGAATATCACTAGTATCAATAATTTCATCTTTTTTAGCTGTATTATCTTTATTTCCATCTACATCCGTAGTTTCTGTTTCATTACTAGTTTCCTCATTATTTGTTTCTTTTTTATTATCTTTTTTATTATTTAATTTTGACCAAATAAAAAAACCTCCTGCCAAAATTAAAACAATTAAAATAATGATTAATATTACTATTATAAATTTATTTTTTTTGCTTTCTTGTACGTGTTTAGCTTTTCTCATTTCTTAAGTATTTTTTTACCTCCTCTATCTTCTGTATTATAAAATTTTTAGCAATAAAATTATATAATAAAAATCAATTATTGTCAACCAATTTTTACCTATAATTACAGTATTTTTCACAATAAAATAATCTTACCATCTGGTCCACCATATTGAGAAATTATAAATTTTGCAAGTCTAGGATTTGCATTTTTTATCCTAACAGGATATTCTAATTTTTTATTATAAGTCCACATTAAAAGCTACCTCCTTTTTCCCAAGGCCAAGGCTGTTCTAACCAACGCCATTTATTACATGGAAATTCAATTGTTAACGGACCATACATTGATTGATATTGGTCAGTAATCTTTCTAAGTTTATTAGCATTCTCATTATGAAGACAAATTGCTCTTTGATCATCTGGATGAGTATCTAAATAAAGACTAAGCTCAATTACATAAAAATTAATCTGTCTTATCTCATCTAATAACTCACTTCTTGTTTTTTCATTATTACAACATGTTTGATTCATAAGAATTACAGCCCTCCTTTATTTCATTAGATTTTTTCAAATAATTAATAGTTTCCATTGATTGGCAAGGTGCATAAGGGCTAACTAATTCAGGAAAAATAGTTCCCATTTTAAGTCCAATCTCAGGTGTATAAACTTTATTCATTATTTGATTTGGAACATAAGAGTGTCCATACATAATATTATTTGGAAATAAGCTATTTCCTTGATTATATCCACATGAACAAGGATATTCATTTGGATAATAAGAGCAGCTATTTTCTATATTACATGAATCTTCATACATACCGCAGTCATTGTCATAATCATTATTACAATCATTATCATCATTATAATCATTTTCACAAGGACATTGATTATGCATAGAAGAACAACCACAATTTCTAAACATTAAAATTCCTCCTTAATTTGTTTATAGTATATCTTATGAAATACAAGCATAAAATGTGAAAATGATAATCAATCTTAATCATATATGTATCACAATAACGTATTAAAAAATATATCGTAGGGGCGATTATCAATCGCCCGTTCTTCGAAGAAAATACTAATAATATTGTTTGTAGGGGCGGGCTAAAGGGCAGACACAAGG
>CANQZP010000036.1 GCA_947628395.1 uncultured Clostridia bacterium | reverse complement strand
TAAATCCTTCTAAATAGCACTTAATCGGTAACTAGAAGTTACTTTTTCCAAATTGAATTTACTTTTTCAATTGACCAACTAAAATTTCTTTTCCGTATACTAGCACAACTTCTTCATATAAGTAATCTTCTTCTCATCAAAATCAAACTCAAAATCATTACAAGGATTAGAATTAACATATACCTTTTCAGCCTTTACTTGCTCCAAAAACTCACGAGCCATATCCTTATTCTTAGTATAAATAACCGCATTTTTTATAACACCAAAATCATTCATACTCTTAACTGATTTTTCAAAATTATCAGAATAATATCTAACATTAATATCATTATAATAAGCAAATTTATCTAAATTTAAAAACTCATTTTTAAAAGACCTATCATCAATATAAACATAAATCTCACCAGAATTCTCAAAAATAGATTTTATTTTAAGCCTTTTAGAAAATTCGATATACTCATATTTATTTCCAAAATAAATTACACAATCAAATTTTTCCTGCTCACGATAAAAATCCTCATTACTATTAGAGTTTATAAGTCTAATCTTACTACTGATTTTACTTGCAATCTCAATAAGTACTGAATTAATCCCAAGCAATTTGTTAGGCAAGAAAAATACAACTTCATTATTAGTTCTAATAGTAATTAATATCATAGATAATATAGAATAAGGATTTGATTGATTAACAATAGCAAGTTTACCAATACCACTAATAATTTCTGAAGTATTTTTAAAATCACTATTTAAAACAAGTTCTTTATTTTCATATTTATCAAAAATTTCAACAAGCTTGTCAAATTCAATATTATAATCCCAGTTCTTTTTTTCTAAAATAATAATACTTTCTATTGACTCCTTATTATTCAAAAATTCATTTTTAATTTTTTTAATAATATCATTACTATTCATAATCTAATAATTCCTTTCTTCCTATCTGTTTCTCTCATACTCATTTTTTATCTCTTCAATGTACATATTAATCATTTCTCTATAATTTTCATTTATCTTTAATTCTTCTTTAGCTTCTTTACTAATAATTCCTATAGAATTAATAATATTTTTTCCAAATCCTGAAGTATGATTGTGTACTCTTATTTTATCAGAACTTCTAAAAGCAGCTTTAAGCCTAATATTATCATCACTATTTCCAAATACCGCTTCTGCTTTTTTACTATTATTCAAATAGAATAATAATTGCTGATAAGGCATGATATATGTAGCATTTGATGGCTTTTCAAAGTTTTCTAAAATTACTATTCCATATTTTTCAAATCCAATAATACTATAATCTTTTAATGATGATTCATCACTGTCTATTTTAGGAAAATTATCTAAAGCTCCAATCTCTTTATAAAATTCCTTTATTGTATCTGGTGAAATTTTAAAATCCTTTTTTGGATGTTTATATAATTTTTCTCCTCCACGCACATTTCTATTACTTTCTACATTTTCTACATTTTCTACATTTTCAACTATAAATATTGAATTCAAAGACTTTAAATTATCAAAAAATTTTTCTTTATCTGATAACTCTGATAAAGTATTAAATTGTTCTTCAGTAATTATGCCATTATTTTTTAAATTTTCGAGCTCTATATAAGAAATCAAATAATTTTCAGTTAACTCTTTAATTTTATCTAATTTACAACTATCCGATAAATATTCAGATAAGTCCTCTAATTTATCATTATCATATAAAATTTCCTTTAATAAATTTACATCTATACTATCTTCAAGATAACAATTTAATATATCTTTGCCATCCAATTCACCTTTTTCCAAAGCATCTGATAGATAAATATAAATATCATCATTTTTCATCATTTTTAATATCTCAGAACCAATTTTTTTGTCCTTATATAAATTCAATAACTCTTCATTCGAATAAATTATTGATAGATCTTCTAAAGTAAGTATTTTATCTTTATACATTTTATATATATCTTCATTAGATAATTTATCTTTCAAATATAATTCTAATATATCAGACTTATCCATTTCTTTATCCTTAATAGGTTCAGCCGGTATAAGATTATTTTTATAAAGTTTAATTATATTTTCTAAAAATTCATATTCTCCATTTGAAATTTTTTTAATATCATCTTTTATTTTCTGAAAATAAGTATTTTTATCTTCTTCAGATAATTTATCAAGTAACTCATTATTAAAAGTTTCAATAAATCTTTTATTTATTTTATTTTCTTCTAATAATTTTAAAAGTAATTCACCATTATAAAAATCTAGTATTTTACCTTCCCTATTCTCTTCAACACATTTTACTTTCAATGTCCTTATTATATGTTCAGGTTTTACTAATCCATGATTATAAAATTCTATCAAGTCATCTAAAACAAATTTATCTCCATACGAATCAATAAAATCTTCAGAATGTAAAATATCAATACATTTTTTTTCAGATAACTCTATAATTTCTTTTGGAGTAAGTTTTAAAATATCACTTTTTTCTAATTTAACTAATTTAAAATCTTCTTCAGATATATCTCCTCTTAAATACAATCTACAAAATACATCTTTATCAAATAAATTCAAATATTCTTTTTTTATTTGAATTTGTTTTTTATATGTATTTGCTTCATTTAATTTTACTACTTTTGAATATACTTCTAATAATGCTTCAGACTCATCATCATTTTCTGAATAAGCTCGCAAAATAGAAATTAACTGTCTATTATCTATAACATTTTTATCTCTTAAATCAATTAAATCTTCTACAGCATATAATTCCAAAATATTACTACTTATTAAAACTTCTTTATCTATATAATCATTTTCTATTAAAAATTTTCCAAATTTTTCTGCATGGTCTAAAGACTTATTATTCTCTTCTTTTATTGACTTTATCATAATTTCTGCTAAACAATTACAAGCATTAACTGAAAAATACTTTTTAGCTTCTTGGTCTTCATCTAACCTATATAATGTATTTTTCAATGCTTTAAATATATCTTTTCTATATTCACCAAAAAAAGAAGCTAAATAATATGAGTTATCTATCATTACATAGAAATCAATAAATCCTTTCAATTTATTTTTATTTTTATCACTAATCATATTATCATAAAAATAATCCATTCTTTTTAATATATAACTCGAAATAAATTCTTTTAACCATTCTTCCTCAAATTTAGTTAAATAACCTTTATTATCATAAGAATCTACAAAACCTATCTTGCCATTATCTTTAAATAGATTATAACATCTAATAGCTTCAATTATTTCCTGATATCTTAAGTACTTATCTGAATGTTCAAAATTATTTTTAATAATATTCATATAAAATTAATCCTTTCTAGAATATGTGATAACACACCTTTTATATTATAACACATTATGTTAACATTTTCAAGTTTTTCCTTATTTTAGCACATTTTTATAGAAAATTATTATAATTTTAACAATCTAAATTTATATTAAGTAAGTAAATTTCTATTTTAAATTAAAAAAAATTGAGCAAACATAAAAATGTTTACTCAATACTTATATTATCATATAACTAAAATAATTATTTTTCCGATATACTTAAAATCTTTCCAACCATTTTAATAATTTTAGTAGAATTATTTTTAGCAAAATTTTTACCTAACGCTTTACCTCCAACAGTCAATGAAGCAACAAAAGCACTCATTAAAAATTGTAGTTCAAAATGTATATTAAACTTTTCAGTCATTTTTATAGTAATAATAGCACTAATAGCTCCACTTAAAACTCCACAAATATCGCCAATAACATCAGCACAAATATTTGCAACCTTAGTAGAAGCTCTTATTAATTTAATAGAAGTTTTAGATCCACTAACCTTTTTAGAAGCCATAGCATGAAATTCTTCTTCATTTGCCACTGTTACTGCAACACCAATAATATCAAACAAAATTCCAACTAAAATAACAACAATTAAAATAACAATTGCAGGAATAATTTCCAAGTCATCTATAGCAGTTGTTGAAATAAACGAAAAAAATAAAGAAAGAATAAATGTTGTAATAAATACAGTAATAAACCATTTTATATCTTCTTTACTATCTCTTTTGTTTTTGCTTTTTTTCTTCATATATTCTCCCAAAATAAAATGTATTAGATGGTAAAAACCTAAGTAAATTTTACGGTTTAGGTCTAGCAGAATTTCTCTATTTCCTACTAAATATTACTATTTAGCCGTTTCCATTCAAAAGAAATATCCTAAAAATTAGGAAGCTAGATCGCCACTTAAAATCCGTACCTTAATCCTTAGGTTTTCTTGTTTCTTCTTCGAAACAAACATCCTAGAAGTTTTCCTTTATGTACTAAAGCCTATTACTAGTTTTTTTTGCAATAGTAGTTTCATAATCTTAAACACACATTGTGGCCACAACATACATTTAATTATGATTAATTCCCATACTATCACTCAAAACAGGTTTCGTGCGTTAAAAACACTTATATAAAATTAAAGATACAATATTATTTAAAAAATAATAACGAAAATAGGAAAGATGTATATATGCCTTTATATATCCCCCTATTCTCTTTACTCCTTGAAAGCACACAAAGTTGGCGTTTTGCGCACAAAACAAGAAACTCATATCTAAAACCATTTGTGGATTTTTAGCCCCACCCTCATAATAGATAGTACAACTAGGATAATGCACCATCAAGCATATTATAACATATCAAGAAATTATACGCAAATATAATTTTACTTTTTTTCATTCAATTCATATTCATCAACATAAACATAAATTACCTTAGGTTCATCATCATCCTTATCAACAAAATGATTAACCTTGAATTTAGTACTATCCTTCAAATTAAAATCAAATTTATTAGAATCAATAAGCACTCTAGAAGATAAATTCATTCCAATTGGTAAAGTCTTATTTTTATTATCATAAAAAACACTATTTGAAAAATATAATAATGGGAAATTTTCTTTTATATTTAACTTTACAAGCTTTATTGCAGATTCCTGATTATATTCATAATTTTTAAACTCATCATCCAAACTCATATTAAAAACTTCAAAATCATTTTTATGAAGCTTTTCACTTATAGGAACAATTTTATAAATTGACATATCATAAATTGAAGAAATTTTATTAAAAGATTCATTTAAATAATTTACAATCATTTGTAATTTCTCAGTAAAATCGAAAACATCAATATTTTTATTTATATTCAATATATTAAATTTTGATTTTTCATTTTCTCTAAAACTATGACTGCCTATATATTTTACCTTTGTTTGATCATCTTGCATATTTCCAAAAATATCAAATGACTCTTCTTTTCTATCTTCTTGATAATAATCTTTTTTTAACTGCTCCAAAATATTATCTATTGCATCTTTATCCATATCACCATCTTTAAGCATATTTACAATAGGTAATATATCTGTAGTCGCAATAAATAAATTATCTAATTCTTCATTCGATAATTTAGTTCTTTGAATTTTATCAACATTCTCACCTAATTCTTCAAAATCAGATTCAAAATCAAATTTTTTAATTAAATTATTTTCAGAATAACTCCTATTTTCTTCTCCCATTTCTAATGCTGTCAACTCATCTTTATTAGCGAATTTCCAGAAATCAAAAATACTCTTTTTATGTTTATCAATCTCATTTATATATAATGTTGCATTTTCAATTTTTTTAGAAACGTTCATACTTCTAAGTTCAAGAGCATTAATATCCTGTTTTAAATCTTTTAAATATCTTTGTCCTTTTTCATATAAACTATACAAAGTTACCAAATCATCAATAGTATGGAATTTTTTATCATCAACATAAACCTGCATAGGTTTATTACCTTTTTTAGAATCCTTTTCTGTTTCTTTAGTATCTATACTTTCTTCATTCTCTATTTCATTAAGTTTCTTATTTTTCTTTGACTTAGACCTAAAAAAATACTTAACTTTTCCAAAAAAAGTCTTTTTATATTCTAAATAAGTAGAAATTTCTTTTTGCTTTAAAAAATATTCAGCATCTTTTTGTTTTACTTCTTGCTTCAATAATTTTAGTTTATTTTCTAAATCATTAGTCTCATAATTTAATTCTTTTATAGCAATTTCTGTTTCATTATATTTTTCTTTGATAAAATTTGGAAGTTCATCAAAAATCATTTTTTTATCATTGTAGAAAAATGATAAAGAATGATTATTATCTATCATAGTTTTAAAATCATAAGCATTTCCAAGTTCAGTTCTAAGTATAAACAAAGCTTTCAAAAGTTTAAAGAACTCTTCAGCCTCCTCTTTAGATTTAAGAACAATTTTATATATACTTTTTATTCCATCATAAACATTGGTCTCTCCAACAATTTGAATAGACATCTTATTTTTCTTGTCATAAACTTCATAAGAAATAGGCCAATTTTTAGTAAAAACCCATAAATAATTTTCTAAATCATTTATTTGTCTGCTTGATAAATACTCTTCACTAAAAGAAACAAGAGTAACTGGAACAAAAATACTATCATCACTATTTTCTAACTTCTTTTTTAACAAATAAAATAATTCATCAAAAGTATTATCCTTAGTTGAAACTAACATGAAATATTTATTTCCTTCTTCTTGATAATAAATTTGCCATAATTGACTTCTATCATAAGAAACATTAAAAGGAACTTTTTCCTTCATTTTATTTTGCTTCTCTTGTATTTTTTCAATTCCATTTACATTAATCTTATCAAACATCTCTAGTATATCAGCATATTTATCAACATTTTTTTCATCATTAGGATTCAAATATGTACTGATATGGCTAGCTTTAGAATACTTTTCTTTAATAGAATCATCCCTATGAGCTTGAGTTAAAAAAATATCTATTTCACTTATTGGAACATATTTATAAACTTTTATTTCTCTATCATTATTAAGCTTAAAAGAGTTTAAATTAATATAAGAAGGATTTTTCAAAAAGTCTGGTAAATCTTCCAAATCTAAACCAATAAACTTTAAATTATCATTAATATTTTCTTTAGTAATCAACTTCCTAATTTTCCTCTCCTTTTATTATACTATTATTAATATCCAGGCTTTTCAAGTAATCTAAACATATTTTTCTTATATTCTTCAACACCAGGTTGATTAAAAGGATTAACACCTAAAATCATACCCGAAATAGCACAAGCCTTTTCAAAGAAATAAATCAAATGTCCAATATTTTCCTCATCAAGCTTATCTATCGTCAACATTAAATTTGGAACATTCCCTGTAACATGAGCTTCAACTGTACCTTCCATTGCTTTTTTATTTATATAATCTAATGTTTTTCCAGTTAAATAATTTAATCCATCTAAATTTTCTTTATCTTCAGCTACTGTAATATCAAATTTAGGATTTTGAACACATAAAACTGTTTCAAATAAATTACGATTTCCCTCTTGAATATATTGTCCCATAGAATGAAGATCTGTTGTAAAATCTACACCAGCAGGAAAAATTCCTTTTCCGTCTTTACCTTCACTTTCTCCATATAATTGCTTCCACCATTCAGTAAAGAAATGTAAATTAGGCTCATAATTAGCCAATATTTCTATTTCTTTTCCAGAATTATATAATAAATTTCTAACCACTGCATACTGATAACATTCATTATATTTAACACTAGAATCACTATATTTATCCATTGCATCTTTTGCACCTTGCATTAACTTATCTATATTAATTCCTGCAGTAGCAATAGGTAATAACCCAACAGCAGTCAAAACAGAATATCTACCACCAACATTATCAGGTATAACAAAAGTCTCATACTTTTCTTCAGTTGCTAATTTTTTTAATGCTCCTCTAGCTTTATCTGTTGTAACATAAATTCTCTTTCTAGCCTCTTCAGCGCCATATTTAGTTTCTAAAGCCTCTCTTAAAATACGAAAAGCAATAGCAGGCTCTGTAGTTGTTCCAGATTTTGAAATAACATTTATTGATACATCTTTACCTGAAATAAGTTCTAATAAATCATTTAAATAATTAGGACTTAAATTATTTCCAGCATACAAAATTCTAGGAGTTTTTCTTTTTTCATCAGATAAAGAATTATAAAAATTATTTGTAAGTGACTCAATTACAGCCCTAGCACCTAAATAAGAACCACCAATACCAATTACTATTAAAACATCTGAATCACTTTGAATTTTTAATGCAGCCTTTTTAATTCTCCTAAATTCTTCTTTATCATAATTTTCAGGTAGATTAACCCATCCTCTAAAATCTGATTCTTCATCAGAATTTTCATGAAGTTTAGAATGGATTTCCTTTACCTTTTCATCAAATTCATATATCATTCTATCATTTATACTAGAATTTTTATAATCAAACTTAACCATAAAAACCTCCTCTAAATCATTCAAATTTATTTTATATATAAAAAATTAAGCTGTCAATAATTTTTATTTTATCTTGCTAATTCCGGATATTCAAATTTCGTACCATTAATCGAAATAACTCCTTCAGAAAAATGATTATCATTAAAATCCGATTTTTTGCAAAAATATTTATATCTAGATTCATTTGATAATTTTCCATCACCGGATATAATTGGATCATCCCAAGTCACGTCAACCCCATACCATTCATCATTAATAAAAACATAATTCCACATATGTTTTTCATTATTTCCCGCAGAATTTTCTGCATCTCCTATTACTAGAATACAAGGAATTTGTAAATAATCTAGTAAGTATTTAAATGTCTTTGCATATCCCTCACAAACAACATTTCCATCTATTAAAGCCCCAATAATATTATCATTATTTTTGGCTCTATTTGTTTGATCATATTCTAAATTATCTATCAAATAGTTATGAATTTGCATTATTTTTTGATACCCTGTTCCCGATACATTATTCAATATAGTATCTCTTTTTTCATTCAAGCTATTAATTATATTAAATAATTCATCCTGATTTTCTATTCCACTTATAAAATAATTTTCATAGTCACTTCCTTTTTCAATAAAAACCCTATATGACTTTAAACTTCCTCTAGTTGTTGTTTCGATTTTTAAATACATTTTAGTAAAATCAATATAAAATAAATCTAATCTATCATACCTTATACAATCTACAGCATTTTTATATGAAGTTTTTAAAATTTCATCACCATTATTATTTAGTAAAGTATCAAATTCATTATCAAAACTTATAATATAATTTCCTGAAACTAAATTATCAGAATTACTAACAATCTTATTGTATATTATTTTTCCATATTCATCTAACTGATTATAAAAAAATTCATTTTCAGTTCTAGTAGGTATATTTATATTTTCATCATCCAAACTCAAATCATTTTTTATATAATCATCAATTGACTTTTCATCATCTGTATTTTTTAAATATTTAATACTAAACCCATCTACAACAATATTATCAATATCTATATCAAAAAAATAAAATACTAATAACAAAACTAAAAAGATTATTAAAAATATCATGAGTAATTCAAATATTAAACTAATAATTTTTCCATCTTCTTTTTTCAACATACTAAAAACACCTTATCAATCTTTTGTATCAATTACACGTTAAACCTAAATAAAACAATATCGCCATCTTGCATAATATAATCTTTCCCTTCTAATCTAATAAGACCTTTTTCTCTAGCAGCTACCATTGAACCTGTTTCCATCAAATCATTATAAGAAACAACCTCAGCCCTAATAAATCCTCTTTCAATATCAGAATGTATTTTACCTGCTGCTTGAGGAGCTTTAGTTCCTATTTTTATTGTCCAAGCTCTAACCTCTGGTTCTCCAGCAGTTAAAAAAGACATAAGACCTAATAATTTATAACTTGCCTTTATAACTTTATCTAAACCAGATTCCTCAAGTCCCAATTCTTTAAGCATTTCTATTTTATCTTCTTTATCTAAAGAACTTAACTCTTCTTCTAATTTTACACATAATGGAATAACTTCAGCATTTTCTGTACTAGCATATTCTTTAACTTTAGAAAAATATTCATTACTATCAACATTATTTAAATCGTTTTCAGAAATATTAGCAATATATAAAATAGGCTTTAAAGTAAGTAAAAAAGATTCCTTAAGTATTTCTCTTTCTTCATCAGTTAAGTCTATAGTTCTAGCCGATTTTCCTTCTTCTAATGTTTTCTTTACTTTTTCTAAAAGGTCAATTTCAACTTGAACTTTTTTATCTGCTTTTAGCTGTTTTTTTGCTCTTTCTAATCTTTTTTCAATTGTTTCAATATCAGCAAATATAAGTTCTAAATTAATAGTTTCAATATCTCTAATAGGATTAATATTTCCATCAACATGAACAATATTAGTATCATCAAAACATCTAACAACTTCTACAATACTATCAACTTCTCTAATATGAGATAAAAATTTATTACCTAAACCTTCACCTTTACTAGCACCTTTTACTAACCCAGCAATATCAACGAACTCAATAACTGCTGGAGTAACCTTTTGAGGATTATACATCTTAGCTAAATTATCTAATCTTTCATCTGGTACAGCAACAACACCAACATTTGGCTCTATAGTACAAAATGGATAATTTGCACACTCTGCACCTGCATTTGTTATACTATTAAACATTGTACTTTTTCCTACATTAGGAAGACCTACTATTCCTATTTTCATTATCATTCTCCTTAAAATTTTATTTTTCTTTTTCTTCTTTTCTTTTAACAAGTTCTTTTTCTATTCCATCAAAAATATCATACACATTATCTGATATAAATTCTTTTATCTTACCTTGATATTTATCTGTTTTCACAATATTACTATAAGAAGCATTTTTTTGAATATCTACCATATTTTTTTGCAATAAATTATTAAACTTATTGATTGATGTTTCATTTACAAATACACCTGGTTTACCTTTTCTTTTTACACTTAATTCTGGAGAAGTAACAAATATTTTTAGTATTGGATTATATTTTTTAAAAATATCTGCATTAAACACATTTTTAAAAGCCAGATAATCATTTGAAGACATTGCTCCATTATTAAGAGCAAATTCCATCCAAGGCAACCTATCTAATATACCTCTATCATATATAATTACTTTTCCCTCTTCAGTAGATAAATCTTCAGATAAATTTTTACACAATTCTAAAATCATCCATGTATCATAATACATTGATGATTTGCTAACTGGATTATATTCTGCAGTTTCTCTCCTAGATAAAAAATTAACATTATTTCTTTTAAAAATTTCCTCCAACGAATTTTTTAATGTGGTTTTTCCACTTTTAGGAGTTCCAACTAATTCTATAAAAATCGGCTTATTTGTGTCTTTTAACTCTTCTGATATTTTTTTAGCTTTAAAATCTATTTGATATAATTTTTCTAACTTTTCTTTTTCGTCTGTAATCACTTCAGTATTTTCTTCCATTTTTCAACATCCTTTATTAAAATATATTTTTTAATATTTTATTATATCTTTCAAATAATTCATTATATTCTGCATTTTCAGTAATTGCATTATACATTTCAGTATAATACCATTTTTGTTTTTCATAAGGTCTGTTAAAAGCTTCCCATACTTTTTCACCCTTTTCCTTATACAAATCATATAAAGTCTCTAAGTTATTTATTTTATCAGCACAAGCAACCATCTTTCCTTCTAAACTAGCTGATTTCATTTTTTCTATTGACTCTTTTTTTCTTTCTTCCCAGCTCAATGATTTATTTTCAGTTACTTCTTTAACTATTTTTGAAACATTCTCTCCAAATATATTCTTAATATCTTCAATAGTATATTTAGTATCTTCTACAACATCATGTAATATTCCAGCTATAACGCAATCATCACTCATACCATAAGATTTAAGCATCATACCAACTGTAAACGGATGAAAAATCATATCAACATTATCAGTTTTTCTCCTCTGACCATCATGAGCTTTTGTAGCAAACAATATAGCATAATCTAATTTTTCCATATTCATTTTACTCCATTATAATTATAATTTAACACCCTTACTTTATCACAACTAAACAAATATATCAATACATTTTAAAATGAAAAAATAAGAAATACGAATAAGATAATTTATCTTTATCGTATTTCTCATTTTCATAAAAAATTTAATATTAACAATTAGGTTTTAATATAATTTTCTTCCAATCTAGCATATGGATGAGCATATAAAATGTAATCCGCCTCTTGAAAAACAACTTGTTTTTCTATTAGTGGAAGCATTGGGAAATATGAAACCATCATTTCTCTGTAACACTCCACTGCTTTCCAGCAATTAAACACTAAATAATCTGCATTTATCCGATTTTTTACCTCTTCTGGATTTACATAGTTTTGATTATAAAAGAATTTTTCCTCTGCTTTTTTCTTGTTAATTATCATCATTGTCATTACCCCTTTCATTTAAAAATACTTAATTTTATGTATAATAAATAATATTAATTATTCACTATTAATTGTGATGTTAAACATCACACACATGGAGCGATTAAGGAGCTTATTTGCAAAAAATTTTCCTCCCACTTTTGCTCAAAAAATAATTTGATTAATCAACTGATAAATTTATTATCACTAAAGAATATGGTTTTTTCAAGAAATTTTCAAAAAATACTATACTTTTTCTAATTTTTAGTGTATAATTAAATAAATTAAGGAATACTATACATTGTAGATAGATATTCTACTAGGTCTGAAATAGTTTACTAGATTAGGACCTGACCCGAACTGATGCTAAGCGTCAGTAAAAGCCATTCAAACGAATGGCTTTTAATTTATATTATTGCATTTCATTGCCATTACAAAAAATACAAATATAATATCTTTTTGCAAAATTGTAATTTGTATTATAAATCTAGTAATCTACCATTATCATTCCATTCGCCATACATTACACCTTTTTTTGTG
>CANQZP010000035.1 GCA_947628395.1 uncultured Clostridia bacterium | reverse complement strand
ATCAGTAATTAAGAGTATATGAAAGACTTATTTCAATTAATTATTAATATAATTGCATTTACTTTTTTAATTGAGGTCTAACCAAAATTTTATTAAAAAAACATAGAATAATTGAATTTAAAAATAGAGTATGTTATAATGTTTATGTAATAAAATTTAAAGAGGTTTTTTTATGGAAAAAGATACAAAAGATGTAGATAAAATACTTGGGATGAATAGAACACTATTTTTAGTTATCGTAATTTTATTATGCATATTATCAATATGTGTTGGTGTATATGCACAATTTTTTTATAAGTACTCAAAAAGTGATGCTTTTATGTTTGGACTAGGAAGAAATCAAGCTCAAAATGAAGAAGAAATAAAAAGATTAAAAAATGAGTTTGAAAATATATTTACAAATGATATTGAAACTAGTGGGGAATTTAGCTGTACAAAAGCAGATGATAAAAAAGATATTGTATTTACAGATAAAACTGTTTCAAAAGAATCTGAAAATTATAGTGTAGATATAAATATTCCTAAAATAAATATAGATTCAGATGTTGCTAAAGATATAAATAAAGAAATTGATACTATTTTTAATACTAAACTAGAAAGTGTAACAAATAATAACTCACAAAAAACTATATATAATATTGCATATAAAGCATATATAAATGGAGATTTATTATCTTTAATAATCAAATCAACTTTAAAAGAGGGCAATAATGCTCAAGCAGTAATTATAAAAACATATAATTATAATTTAGCAAATAATGCAAAAGCAAGTTTTAAAGAGGTATTAGAAGCAAAAGATTTATATGAAGAAGAAGTACAAGCTGATATAGATGATGAATTAGAATACTTAAATGAAAAAGACAAAGAATTAAAAGAAGCTTCTAATTATGATATTAAATTAAGAGATTTAAATAGTGATATGTATAAAGTTGAAAATGTAGATAATTTTATAGTTAGTACAAATGGTTATCTTTATGTAATTTATGCTTATGGAAATACAGAACATACAAGTAAACATGATGTAATAATATTTAAATAAAATTTGGAGGATGTTTAAAGTGAAATCTAAATTATTGAAGCTATTAATATTAGTAGTTACAATATCAGTAATATTAGTAGGAACAGTTTATGCAGATGAAGAAACAAAACCAGAAGAAACACCAGCAGAAGCTACTGCTCAGCCAGAACAAAAAACAGAAACAGTTAAAGCAAAAGTTATAGAAGCAGGAGAAGTATCAGATAGAACAACTGGAGATGTTTTAGAAAAGGTTCAAAAAGTAACAATCAAAATATTATCAGGAAGCAGAAAAAATGAAAAATTTGAAGCATATTATGTTCTTTCTTATGATATGGATAATAAAATTTTAGCTTATGAATTAAATAAAGGAAATACTGTAACTGTACAAATAAAAGAAACTGAAGATAAAAGCAAACCTGAAATAGTTGTACAAGATGTAGTAAGACAAAATTACTTAGGTTATTTAGTATTATTCTTTTTTGCAAGTATTGTATTAGTCGGAAGGAAAAAGGGAGTTAAAGCAATTTTAGGATTATTAATTACTGTTTTTGCAATTTACTTTATACTAATACTTTCAATATATCATGGATATAATGCGATTTTATTAGCTATATTTACGTGTTTCGTAATTATCTTGTTGACATTTACAATATTAGATGGTTGGAACAAAAAAACAATATCAGCTGCACTTGGAACTTTAGGTGGAGTAGTATTTGCCGGAATTATAGCATTTATAGTAGGATATTTTGCTAAGTTATCAGGTGGTGGAGAAGAATCTATAATGTTAAGTATTGCAGCAAAAGATAAGACTTTCAATTTTAGAGATTTGCTATTTGCAGGAATTGTAGTATCTGCACTAGGAGCTTGTATGGACGTAGGTATGTCAATAGCATCTAGTTTATCAGAGCTTAAATCTAAAAAGCCAGATATGACAGCTAAAGAATTATTTAAAAGTGGAATGCAAATAGGTGGAGATATGATAGGAACAATGACAAATACATTAATTCTTTCATTTATAGGTTGTTCATTGAACTTAGTTTTATTATATATGTCATCTAACTTAAATTTCTTAGATATGATAAATATTGAAGCGATTGCACAAGAAGCAGTATGTGCACTTTCTGGAAGTGTGGGAATAGTTTATACAGTTCCAATTACAGCAGCAATATTTGCATTTATAAATAGAGATAAAGATACATATAAAACAAAATCTGAAAATATTGTAGAAGGAAAAAGAAGTTTGAAGATTTAAAATTAAAGGAGGATTTATGACTTCAAAAATTTATTCTATAGAAGATATAAAAAATATATTAAAAGAAATATTGATTACCACAGAAGTAGAGCAGGCAATACTATTTGGGTCGTATGCCAAAAAGACTCAGACAAAATCTAGTGATATAGATATTTTATTAGATAGTAATGGAAAAATTAAAGGATTGAAATTTTTTGCAATTATTGATATGATTAGAGAAAAATTTGATAAAGAAGTTGATATAATAGAAAAATCGGAAATAGACAAAAATTCAAAAATTGAACAAGAAATAAAAAAGACAGGAGTTATAGTTTATGAAAAGCAAAGATAAAAAAACACGGTATCAAAACCGTGTTCTTTTAAGGCTCTTCAGCAAGTTTTATTTCAATTTCTTTAGTAGAATCATCACTACTTCTATATACTGTAAGTTTTACTGTATCACCAATATTTAATTTATTTTTTACATTATTAAGTTCAGTCATACTAGTAACAATAGTATCATTAATTTTTGTAATAATATCTCCTTCTTTTAAGTCAGAATCTTTAGCAGGTCCATTGTTTTCTATTGATCTAATAAGGATACCTTGAGGAATATTATAATATTTTGTATAACTTTCAGGAACTGATTGTCCACTAATACCTATATAAGGTCTTTTTACTTTTTTATAAGTTATTAATTGATCAGTAATATCAACTGTAGAATTTATAGGAATAGCAAATCCCATACCTTCAATACCAGTACCTGCAAGTTTCAATGTATTAATTCCGATAACTTTACCGTCAGCATTAACTAAGGCTCCACCACTATTTCCAGCATTAATTGCAGTATCTGTTTGAATTAAAGTATAAGAAGTACCATCAGTATCAGTAATTTTTCTATTAAGACCACTAATTATTCCAGAAGTAACAGTATTAGGCATATTTAAAGGATTTCCAATAGCCATTGCAAACTCACCAACTTTTATAGAATCAGAATCACCAAGTTCAGCAGGTGTAAGGTCATCTGCTTCTATTTTTAATATAGCCAAATCAGTTACACTATCAGCACCTATAATTTTTGCTTCAACAGGTTCATCTTTTCCATATAAATAAACTAATACCTTATTTGCAGAAGAAATTTCATAAAAATCATTAGAAGATGAAGACGAATCTATTATATGATTATTAGTTAAAATATATCCATCATCACTAATTATTACACCTGAACCTGTAGCTTTAGATGTAGCAGATGGTGTAGTAATAGAGTAGTAGCTAGGAACATTAGGTGTTACTGAAAACTGAACTTCTATACCTACTACAGAAGGTAAGACTTTATTTGCTACGCTTATTGCTGTACCTGAATAATCAGATGTATCAATAGTATTTTCGGTCTCTCCTTTATAAGAAACGATTGATGTTTTACTATTATTAGAATTTTTTGATATGATTTTATCTTTAATGGCAGGAACTCCAAAACATACTGCCAAAGTTATACCAGCGCCAATTATACCACTAGCAAACGGAAGAAGAACTCCTTTTCCAAATCCTACTTTAGACTTTTTAAAAACATATTCTGGAGATTTAGCGGAAGAAGTAGAAGCTGATACCTTTTTAAAACCATTACTAGATGAAGAATCACTCATTTTAAAAATTTCATCTTGATTTTCTTGATTGTTATCCATAATTAATCAATCCTCCTAAATAAACACTAAAATTATAATACACCTAATATTATAAAAAATTCAAGTAATAATAAAAAACTTTAAAAAATTGTAATATTAGTTGAAAAATATTTAATATATCTATATAATACATTTAGAATATTAAATTAAACTTAAATTTTGGAGGAAAAAATGATAAAAAATGAAAAGGGTGTAACTTTAGTTGCATTGATAATAACTATTATAGTAATGATAATCTTAGCTTCTATAACAATAGCTGCAAGCTCTAATTTGAATAAAGAATCACAAGTTAAAAATTTAAAAACAAATATGCTATTAATTCAGGCTAAAGCTGAAGAAATATATAATAAGAAAGAATATGGAGAGATTGAAGAACTTCCTGGAGAAGAGGTTACTGATTCTGGAGCATTATCAGCTTTAGGAGGAGATAAAGATAATATTAGACACTTAAAAAAAGATACAAATTATCCAGAAGGTTTAAAAGTTGATTCAGATGAATTCTATGTAAATTATAAAACAGGAGAAGTATATTCTAAAACTGGATTTAATGATGGAAATAAAACAATACATTTATTAAGTGAATTAAAAAATTATTAAGAGGGAAAAATGAAAGAAAAAGAAGAATTAAGATTAAAAGAATTAAAAAAAGATGAAGAAAAATTATATAGTAATGAGATTAAATATATAGCTGGAATTGATGAAGCGGGAAGAGGTCCACTAGCTGGGCCAGTAGTTGTTGGAGTAGTAATACTTCCAAAAGATTCTATGATAGAAGGAGTAAATGATTCTAAAAAAGTATCAGAGAAAAAAAGAGAAAAAGTATATGAAGAAATAGTTAATCAAGCTATAGACTGGTCAGTAGGAATTGTTGACCAAAAAGAAATAGATGAAATAAATATACTAAATGCAACTAAAAAAGCATTAACTATTGCAATATCAAATTTAAAAACAAAACCAGACTTAATATTAGTAGATGCTCTTACTAATATCGATACACAAGGAATAAAATATAAATCAATAATAAAAGGAGATAGCAAAGAATATTCAATAGCAGCAGCATCAATAATTGCAAAAGTAACAAGGGATAGAATAATGAGACAGTGGGATGAAATATATCCTCAGTATGGTTTTGCAGGACATAAAGGCTATGGAACAGCAAAACATATTGCAGCAATAAAAGAAAATGGACCATGTATGCTACATAGAAAAACTTTTATTAAAAATTTTATTTAATTTTATATGAGGAATAAAAGAATTTAATTAAAAATTTGATTTAAAAATCTGAATAATTCATTTTTATGGACTTTAAAAAATAAATTAGAATTTCTTTTTGAACAGAAAACATATAAAACATAAATTGTATTATTTATTTCAGAAACATAATAAACTATTCTATAACTTTCACAAATTTGTTCTCGAAATTGTTGATTTGGAAGTTCATAAACATATCGTCCAATATATGGATTTTCCTGTAAATTATATATTGTATCATATATTTTATTAACTATTTTACTAGCATAATTATTAGATATATTGCGAGAATAATCGAATATATCTGTAATTGCTAGTTTTACTTCATTGGATATTATTATTCTCATATTTCGCCTCCAATCCATCAATATGTCTTTTTAATTCTTCTAAATTACAAGTTTTATTATCAATTATATCATCTTCACTTTCTTTAATTTTAGCAAGAAAAAATAAATTATAAATAAAATCATATAAAGTATTTTCATTTGTATTTACTTCTTTTAAAGATTTTTTCAAAAAATCCATTATTTAACCTCCTTTTAATTTGAATTTGTACTTTCTAGCATTTCTTTTAAAGTTTCATAATTAAAATGTTTATCAGTACCAGGTATAATAGTTGTTTCATCTTCGCCATATTGTTTAAGATATTCCATCATAAGCTTAAATACCATTTCTGTGGGTTTTAAATTATCAAAATAATTTTCAGGCAATGAATTTACAATATCTATCATCCTTTGTTTTACATCAGGCATATTTTTCATCTCCTTTCTTTAAAATTTATTATAGTTTATCATAAATATATAAAAATTACTACAATTTTAAAAATAAAAAAGTGATTATTTATGGTAAAAAATTCCAAAACAGCGCGAAGGGATTTCCATATATTTTTGAATTTGTGAATTGTGGGGACCGTTTTAGAAAATGTTATGAACAACGTGAATTACATTTTCTTAAATGGGGATAACAAATGAAAAAATATATAAATCCCTGGGAGCGGATTAAAAAAATTGAAACTTAATAAATGAAATATTGCTACTAAAAATAATTAGTGATAAAATAATATTTGAGAGGAGAAATTTATATGGATATTATAAAAATAATAGAACACAAAAGAGATAAGAAAGTTTTATCTAAAGAAGAGATAAATTATTTTGTAAAAGAATATACAGAAGGAAATATTACAGATTATCAAGCAGCAGCTTTAATTATGGCAATATATATAAATGGAATGGACAAACAAGAAACTACAGATTTAACTCTAGCTATGGCAAACTCAGGAGATATACTAGACTTGTCAAACATATCAGATACAATTATAGACAAACATTCAACAGGAGGAGTAGGAGATAAAATAACATTAATTTTAATGCCAATCATAGCAGCGCTTCGGAATACCAGTAGCAAAAATGTCAGGAAGAGGACTAGGATTTACAGGAGGAACTGCTGATAAATTAGAAGCAATACCAGGATACAAAATAGACTTATCAGAAAAAGAATTTAAAGAAAATGTGAAAGAAATAGGAATAAGTTTGATCACATCTAGTCTAAATTTAGCACCAGCTGATAAGAAAATATATGCTTTAAGAGATACAATTGCATGTACATCAAGTATACCACTTATTGCATCTAGTGTAATGAGTAAAAAAATAGCAGCAGGAGCAAATAAAATTCTAATAGACATTACATGTGGCGATGGAGCTTTTATGAAAGATATAGTTCATGCAAAATCTCTTGCAAAAACTATGATAGAAATAGGAAAATTATCAGGAAAAGAAGTAAGATGTGTTATAACAAATATGGACGAGCCAGTAGGTTTTTCAATAGGAAATCAATTAGAAATAATTGAAACAGTAAAAGCTTTAAAAGGAGAAATGCCAGAAGATATAAAACAAATAGTAATCGCACTTGGAGCGCAAATGTTAATAATGGCAGGAATGATAAAAAAAGCAGAAGAAGCAAAGGCTAAAATTGAAGAAGTAATAAATAATGGAAAAGCTTATGAAAAATTTGAAGAACTAGTAAAAAAACAAGGTGGAGATATATCATATATTAAAGATATTTCAAAATTTAAAAATGCAAAACATGTTATTCCAATTTTATCAGATCAGCCAGGTGTAATAAGTAAAATAAAAACAGAAATGCTAGGAAATATATCTGTATATATAGGAGCTGGAAGAAATAAAAAAGAGGATAAAATAGATTATCAGGCAGGAATTGTTGTAAATAAAAAAGTAGGAGATATTGTAAAAGTAGGAGAGCCATTAGCTACAGTATATATAAACGATGAAGAAAAATTAGATGGAGCTGTAAAAAATATAAAAGAAGCCTTCATTTTGTCAAATAAAAAAGTAACTAAGAAAAGTGTTATATTAGATACAATGATGTAGAAATATAAGAGGAAGAAAATGAAAAAATTTAATAAATATACTGTAATAGGTATGTTATTAGGAGTTCTAATAATTTCCATCAATTTTATAGTTTTAATAAAAATTAGTAAGAAAGATACAGAGAAAGATAGTTATAAAGATAGCGATAGAAGAGATTTCCCATATACTTATGAATATACTAGTTATGATACATCAGATGAGTTTAAACAGATTGCTGAAGTTGAAAATAAAATAATAATTAAAGATATTACTAATATATCAGATTTTGAAGAATACAATAAATTTAATAAATGTATAGTAATTAATAATGAAAACGAATTAGAAAATAACATGGAAGACCTAAATTTTAATTTAGAAAATGATATAAGTATCAGTAAAGAAGAATGGAAAAATAATACATTAGTAGTATTACCATACTATAATAAGTCTTTTATAACAGATTTAAAAGTTACAGACATAGAATATAACGAAGGAAATGTTAATATAAAAATAAGCTCTTCAGAAGGAGCAAGTAGCGACAATTCTCATCTTTCATTATATGCAGATAAAGAAACTAATAAACCTATTAAATATAAACCAGATAGTAATGCAAAACTTTTATATATTATGATTAATAAAATAGGTGAAGATAAAATAGTAAATTATGAAATAAAAAAATATGATGCTAAAGAGATAAAAGAAAGTAAAACAAGAAAAGTATATGAGAAATTTGATATTAAAGAGGTAGTAGAATAACATAAGAAAAACAGAAATATCTGTAAGAGTACGGAATTTAGAAAAACTCACAGTAACATCTCAAAAATCAGAACGAAAATTAAATTTTTAAACTTAAATAAAATAATGAAAAAATATAAGGGGAAGAAAATGAAAAAATTTAATAAATATACTGTAATGGGTATGCTATTAGGAGTATTAATATTACTAATAGGTTTCTTAATAATATTAAAAATTGATGAAGATGCTTGTAAAAGGGAATATTTTGACTATACTTATGAGTATACTAGTTTTGATACATCAGATGAGTTTAAACAGGTAGATGAAGTTGAAAATAAAATAATAATTAAAGATATTACTAATATATCAGATTTTCAAGAATGGAATAAATTTAATAAATGTATAGTAATTAATGATGAAGATGAGTTAAAAAATAACATAGAAGACCCAAATCTAAATAAAATATATAATTTAGAAAATGATATAGAAATAAGTAAAAAAGAATGGGAGAGTAATACTTTAATAGTATTACCATATTATAATAAATCTGTAATAACAGATTTAAAGGTTACAGACATAGAATATAACGAAGAAAATGTTAATATAAAGATAAGCTCTTCAGAAAGTACAAGCAAATCTTCTATATCGCCAGAAAATTTTATACCATATAATTCTTATATAGATAAGAAAACTAACAAACCCATTGAATATACTCAAGAAAGTAATGCAAAACTTTTATATATTATGATTAATAAAATAGATGCAGATAAAACAGTAAATTATGAAATAAAAACATATGATGCAAAAAAAATAAAAGAAAGTAGAACAAGTAAAGTATATGAAGCTTCTTTGACAACTGATAAACCTATCATATATTTATATCCAGAAAAAGAAACAGAAGTATCTGTAAAAGTAGGTTGCCCAGAAAAGTTGACAGTAACATATCCAGAATATGAAAACGGATGGAATGTAATAGCAAAACCCAATGGAGATTTAAAAGATATAAAAACAGGAAGAAATCTATATTCTTTATATTGGGAAGGAAAAAATACAAGTGCAAAAGAAACAAATGAAGGATTCTTAGTGAAAGGTGAAGATACTGCCAAATTTTTAGAAGAAAAATTAGCTATATTAGGTTTAACAGAAAGAGAAGCAGAAGAATTTATAGTGTACTGGTTACCACAAATGCAAAACAACAAATATAATTTTATAAGGTTTGAGACAAAAGAAGAAATAGATGAAAATATGCCATTAAATATAACGCCTACCCCAAGTACTGTGATAAGAGTAGTAATGGAATTTAAACCATTAGATAACAAAATAGAAATTAAAGAACAAAGCTTACCAGAAACGCCAGTAAGAGAAGGATTTACAGTTGTAGAATGGGGCGGAACAGAAATCAAATAAATACAATAATACAGAAATATAAGGGGAAGAAAATGAAAAAATTTAATAAATATACTTTGATAGGTATGCTAATAGGAGTAGCAATTATTGGAATTATACTATTTATAATATTTAATGTTTTAGATATAAAATATGTAAATAATAAACTAAAAATAGGTATAAAACATAAGAATGAAAATAGTTGTAATGAAACATATGATGAAAAACCTATTATATATCTATATCCAGAAAAAGAAACAGAAGTATCTGTAAAAGTAGGTTATCCAGAAAAGTTGACAGTAACATATCCAGAATATGAAAACGGATGGAATGTAATAGCAAAACCAAATGGAGATTTAAAAGATATAAAAACAGGAAGAAATCTATATTCTTTATATTGGGAAGGAAAAAATACAAGTGCAAAAGAAACAAATGAAGGATTCTTAGTGAAAGGTGAAGATACTGCCAAATTTTTAGAAGAAAAATTAGCTATATTAGGTTTAACAGAAAGAGAAGCAGAAGAATTTATAGTGTACTGGTTACCACAAATGCAAAACAACAAATATAATTTTATAAGGTTTGAGACAAAAGAAGAAATAGATGAAAATATGCCGTTAAATATAACACCTACCCCAAATACTGTGATAAGAGTATTAATGGAATTTAAACCATTAGATAACAAAATAGAAATTAAAGAACAAAGCTTACCAAAAACGCCAGTAAGAGAAGGATTTACAGTTGTAGAATGGGGCGGAACAAAAATTAAATAAATTTTGAAACCATTCATTAATTTGAATGGTTTTATAAGTATAAGGAGAAAATTTATGAAGGATAAAAATGAATATTTTAGAGAAGTAATAAATAAATACTCAAACCTAGTATATAGAATTGCATTGAACAGAGTTGGATATAAAGAGGTTGCAGAAGATGTATTTCAAGATGTGTTTTTAGCTTTTAGTAGGAAATGTCCAAAATTTAAAAATGAAGAACATGAAAAAGCTTGGTTTATAAGGGTAACTATAAATAAAACTAAAAATATCATATCTTCTAGTTGGAATAAAAAGGTAGTAGGTCTAGATGAAGATATTCCTTTTTCTACAGAAGAAAAACATGATATATATTATTTAGTTCAAGAACTACCAAAAGATTATAGAACCGTGATTTATCTTTATTATTATGAAGGATATAAAGTAGGAGAAATATCTAAACTTATGAATAAAAATGAAAATACTATAAAAACATGGTTATCAAGAGCAAGAAATAGCTTGAAAGAAAAATTGGAAGGAGGTTTTGAAGATGAATAAGAAAGATTATAAAGAAGCTATAGAAAATATAAAGGCAGACGAAAAACTAAAAGAACAAACTTATCAAAAAATGATAAGTCAGAAAAAGAGCCATATTTATCCAAAACTTGTTGCAGTATGTGCAGTATTTTTAGTTGTATTATCAGTAACATATGTAAAATTAGACAATGATAAACAAAACATAGTACAAAAGCCAGAAGAAACTATAGCTAAAGAAGAAATAAAACTACCAACTTTTGAAACAAAAGAAGAATTAAAAGAATATCTAAAAAAACAAAATAATAGATTTAATAGTTATGATAATATATTGGAAGCTGAAACTGCAGTAGATACAGTTACATCACAAGCAACAAATAGTGAAATGGTGAAATCAGCAGGAGCTAGTGTAGAGTCAACTAAAGATGAAAGTACTAATGATTATTCAAAAACTAATACACAAGTTGAAGGAGTAGATGAAGCAGATATTATAAAAACAGATGGAAAATATATCTATTATATAGCTAAAAAAGGAGCTAAAAATAAGATAATTATAATTGATAAAGATACATTAAAAATATTAGATGAAATTGATGATTTGGAAAATGAAGCAGAAAGTATAACACCAATAGAAATTTTTATAAAAGATAATAAATTGATTGTCCTAGCAAACAAATGGAAATATTCAGAAGAGGGATATTCAAAAGATTCAACATCTGCTTTAATATTTGATACTACTAATAAAGAAGATATAAAATTTGAAAGAAATATTGAAATAGATGGAACATATTTATCATCAAGAATGATAGGAGATAATTTATACTTTATTGCTCAAAGAGGTGTATATTATTATGAGAATTGTAAAGACACTGACATAATGCCAATATATAAGGATACAGCTATATCTGAAACAAAAAAATGTATTCCACTAAATAGAATATATTATTTTCCTGAAACAGATTCTAACAGCTACATAAGTGTCACAGGAGTAAATGTTAACTCTAAAGAAGAAGCAAATATTGAGACATTTTTAGGAGCAAGTTCAGAAATATATTCAAGTGAAAATTATTTATATTTAACAAAAACAGATTATAGAACAAATATATTAAGAAGAACTAGTACAAGTTTAACAGAAATATATAAGTTAAAGTTAGAGGATAGTAAAATATCTTTTAAGGCAAAAGCAGAAATAAATGGATATATAAATGATCAATTTTCAATGGATGAATATGATGGTAATTTAAGAATTGCTACAACTGCTTATGATAAAGATGGAAACACGACTAATAATTTATATATATTAGATGAAAATTTAAATAAATTAGGTTCAATAGAAAATATGGCAAAGGATGAAAAAATATATTCTGTAAGATTTATAGGTAAAACTGGATATATAGTAACCTTCAAACAAGTTGATCCATTATTTGTAATTGATTTATCAAATCCAGAAAAACCAGAAATAAAAGGACAATTAAAAATTCCTGGATATAGTAGTTATCTTCATCCTTATGATGATACACATATTATAGGAATAGGCAGAAATACAGAAGAAACAACTTATGGCTCGACAGTAAGTACAAATATGAAAATGTCAATGTTTGATATAGCTGATTTAGAAAATCCTAAAGAAATGTTTTCAGTATCAATAGGCGGAAGAGGAACATATTCAGAAATATTGAGTAATCATAAAGCACTATTTTTCAATAAAGAAAAAAATTTGATAGGATTTCCAATTACAATATATGAAGAAGAACCATCTAAATCAAGAGTTACAGGTGCAATAATCTATGAAATAGATCTAAATGAAGGATTTATTGAAAAGGGAGTAATAGAGTCAAGCAGAAATACAAGTCAGTATTATAGTTATAACTACGATAAAGAAATTAAAAGAATTATCTATATTGATGATAAAATATATGCTTTTTCAAATGAGTTAATGAAGGTCGTAAATATAGATACATTAGAAGAGATAGGAAGAGTAGAATATTAAAATATAAAAAGGTGGAATTTTTCCACCTTTTTATTGTATAGAAAAAATCGGCTTATATCTTGGCAGGATTTAAGATTTTTCCGTATACAACAAGGTTAGGCTACCTATATTTGCCCGAGCTTTAGCTCGTGG